>CAMLFV010000138.1 GCA_946479395.1 uncultured Flavobacterium sp.
TATGATTCCGCATCGTTTTAAAGTAGATTTGCCTGATGCTTTGGTTATTGAAATTTTAAAAGCAAAAGACAATGATGCCGTGAAACAAATTGGCATTGAATGGTGCATTCAGCAAAGTAAAGAAATCATTGCAGCGGGATTTCCTATTGTGCATTATTATTCTATGGGAAAATCGGATACTGTTAAAAAAGTTGCGAAAGAGGTTTTTTAAAAAAAGCGGATTTTTTAAATCCGCTTTTAGTTTATTTTTGAAAAATAATATTTTGTTCTATATCCTTCATCATAACTTCCTGATTCAATTATTTCTGGATAAAAACTGCTATTCAACTGAATTTTTGAATGAAAATTATCCGAAGTTCCTGATGTCAAATGTGAAAAACCACCATTATAAGGTCCAAATACTAAAAATGGATGAAAATTTTGTGGGAATAAATTATTGTAAGGATTAATAATGTTTATTGGATATTTATAAGTAATAATGTAAGGATTTGTACTATCAACGTGCTTACTATTATAAGTTGTAATATTATAAAAACTATCTAGATTAATAACTTCTGTCGACGATAAATTGTTATCCACCTTATTAGTTATTTCAATCAGCGATTCTTTATAAACAAAATCTTTTGTACCATTGTAACTTCCTTCTTTATACTTTTCGGTTATTAGTTTATTATTAGAATAGATATACTCATAACTGTACACTGCATCATCAATATTACCCGAAGATGAGGCGGCTCTTTTAATTAAATTTTTATTGGCATCATAAAGAAAATGACTTGAACCTTCAAATGTTCCTTTTTTAGTTAATTCATCAGAATCACTGTTGTCAAAAAAATCAATTCGTTCAATTTTATTATTTGTGTTGTATATAAATACTTGCGTTGTTCTTCCAGTTGGTTGCGGAGGTGGTGGAGCTGCTAATGAAGAATTTATTTTATTTCCATAATAATTTGAAATACCAATATTTGGATCATATCTAAAATAAACATAGTTTACAATAGAATCTAATCGTAAATTTTCTGTTGGAGCTTTCAAATTCTTTGAAGCTTGATTAAAATAGGTTTTGTCTAATTCTTCAAAAGGAAATTTTACCTCAATTGGCTTATCATCTTCATGTTCATCAACTGTACAAGAAGTTAAAGATAATACGAATAATAATAGAAGGTACTTGTTTTTCATAAGATTGTAATTTTATCTAAATTTAGCATAAATATTAATAAATATCAAATTGAATAACTCTATAATTCAAAAACCATATATTTATAAAACATAAAACACAGATTTTAATCAATGGATATTGATCTAATTTTAAACAAAATACATTCGCTTCCCGAAGATTCTTTAAAAGTACTAAAAAGCTATATTACCGAAATTTCGTACACTAAAGGTCATATTTTGCTTGATACAAAAGCGGTAGAAAAGAATATTTACTTTATAAAAAAAGGAATTGTAAGAGCTTTTGCACGCACTCCCGACAATGACATTACTTTTTGGATTGGTCGCGAAGGCGAAACTGTTATATCAATGAGAAGTTATGTGGCTCACGAAAAAGGCTATGAAACTATTGAACTTTTAGAAGACGGCAATTTGTATGAGATTAATACGGTGGATCTAAATTTGCTTTACGAAAAAGACATTCACATTGCTAATTGGGGTAGAAAATTTGCCGAACAGGAATTACTTAAAACCGAAGAACGATTAATTTCCCGACAGTTTAAAACAGCATTAGAGCGTTACAAAGAACTTTTGGCAGAAAATCCTGATTTAATTCAACGCGTACAATTGGGCTATATCGCATCGTATTTAGGAATTACTCAAGTGAGTTTAAGCAGAATTAGAGCAGAAATTAAATGATTTTTTATCATTTGTAAAATAAAACCTTCCGAACGTTCAAGACCTTTGTATATTTATAATTGAAGTTTAAAAAAAAGAATTATGGAAAAAATAAATTTAAAAAAAGTAGTAGAACACGAAATTTCATTATTACAACATATTAGTAAACAGACTTTTTTGGAAACCTTTTCTGATAGTAATTCTGAAGAGAACATGAAAAAATACTTAGAAGAAGGATTTTCTGTTGAAAAATTAACTGCGGAATTAAATAACCCCGATTCTGAATTTTATTTTGCTTTGTTTAATAAGGAAGTGATCGGATACTTAAAAGTGAATTTCGGAATATCACAAACAGAATTAAAAGATGATAAAGCCTTAGAAATTGAGAGAATTTATGTTTTGCAAGAATTTCACGGTAAAAAAGTTGGGCAAATTCTTTTTGAAAAAGCTATAAACTTAGCTAAAGACAAAAGCTGCGATTATGTTTGGTTAGGTGTTTGGGAAGAAAATGAGCGTGCAATAAGTTTCTATAAAAAGAATGGTTTTATTGAATTTGACAAACATATTTTTAAATTAGGTGACGACGAGCAAACCGATATCATGATGATGAAAAAATTATAAAAAAGACTGAAAATTTTCAGTCTTTTTTACTCTATTTCTTGCTTTTCTTTTTGTCTGTCTGTAACCGATTTATCTTCTGCAACCCCCGCTTTCCAATAAGAATACGCATTAAGTTCGTTTGCCAGCCAGCCCAAATCTTTTCGAAGGTAATTTCTAATTTCTTTTACCAATGCATATTCGCAAGCCACATATCCAAATTTATCAGTTTGCGGAATTTCAACCTTTTTAACTGTTTCTGCCAGTTCACTTCCGTTTTCAGGGTGTTCATTATGTAGCCAGATAAAATCAATATCTGCATCAGTCTTTAAAAATTGCTCATCTGCTTTTGTCGGAACTTCTATAATACATACTCCTTTTGCCGATTTAGGAAGCGTTTCTAAGATAGCAGCTAAGACCGGAATTGCAGTAGCATCGCCCACCAACAAATACCATTGTAAATTTTGCGGATACAATTCTTTGGCTTCGGTACGCATGCCCACACCTAACTTATCGCCTATTTTAGCATTTAATGCCCACGCAGATGCCGGACCATTTTCACCATGATTTACAAACTCAATAACCAATTCATTATTTTCAACATCAATTGCTCGGTGCGTATAAGTTCGTACAGATGGTGCAACTTCTTTTTCTGGATAATTCCATTGATTTTGATCTCTATCGAATACCGGAAAATGAACTTCGTTAACACCTACAGGCGGAATAAATATTTTATTATTGTCGCCAATGGTTGTATTTTCAAAATCAGACACATCACCGGTTAAAGTAATTCTGATATAATTTGGAGTGATGTATTCTTTGTGTTTCAGTGAAAAAACTTTTTGCGCAACAGGATTATTTGCTTTTGCCATATCTACATTATTTAAAATAAATCTAAATAACAAACTTACTAATTCCTTCTAACTATAAAAAATATTCTGATAATTAAAATCTGTGTTCGATTAAATTGATCGTTCATCAATAATAATTCATAAATTTATAGTAATGGAAACAATTATAGGAACAATCGCAGGCATACTAACATCGGTATCAATGATACCTCAACTCATCAAGGTGTTAAAAGAAAAAGACGTAGAAAATCTTTCATGGGGAATGATCGCTGTTTTACTTACAGGAGTTTCACTATGGGTTGTTTACGGAATTATGAAAACAGAATGGCCTATAATTTTATCAAACGGATTTTCGGTTTTGGTCAACACAACTTTGCTGATTTATTACTTTAAATATAAAAACGAGTAGCACGAAAATGCTATTATTTTATAGTTCTTTTTCGTTTTTTTTGGTTAACTTTAATACAGATTATAAAAAATTAAGACTATGAAAAAGTATTTTTTATTCAGCTGTACCATTCTAACTTCATTACTATTAACAAGTTGTAGTGCGGTAGAAACCATTTTTAAAGCCGGCATGTGGTGGGCTTTTATTTTAATATTTCTTGGAATTGGATTAGTCCTTTGGATTTTTTCTAAAATGAGAAATAAAGACTAAAATTCTTACATTACCAAGATGCGGAATTTTATAAAAAACCGCATCTTTTCTTCCCTTATAAAAACATTCAGAACGCCATTTTTTTAGTTTTAATTTGATAGTAAGCAATTCAAAAAATGCAAATATTAAATTTTACAGACAAGGGCATTTACTGTATTCCGGGTAAATTTTATATCGATCCTTGGAAACCCGTAGATTATGCGTTAATAACGCATGGTCATGCCGATCATGCGCGTTGGGGAATGAAAAAATATTTGTGTCATCACCTCACAGTTCCCATTCTTCACATTCGCATTGGTGCAGATATTCAGGTTCAGGGCATTGGCTACAACGAACCTATCAACATAAACGGCGTAAAAGTGTCGTTTCATCCGGCGGGTCATATTATTGGTTCGGCGCAGATCAGGATGGAATACAAAGGGAAAGTTGCGGTTGTCTCGGGAGATTATAAGTTGGAAAACGATGGACTTTCGACTGTTTTTGAACCTGTTAAATGCCACGAATTTGTTACCGAAAGTACTTTTGGATTGCCAATTTACAAGTGGGCATCAACCGAAAAATTGAATGAATCCATGCAAAACTGGGTGCTTCACAATCAAGAAATCGGGAAAACTTCGGTTTTTGTGGGATATTCTTTAGGTAAGGCACAACGTATTTTGAATGCTGTCAGTGGCATCGCTCCGGTTTACACACATTATTCCATCACCAAATTGAATCAGGCGTATGAAAATGCAGGAATTCAACTGCCACATTATGAATCGCTCGATTTCAGAGAATCTGTTCAACATGTAAATAAAGGTATTGTAATTGTTCCGCCATCGCTGGTTGACACCAACGTTTTAAAGAAAATTCCCAATATGGTTTACGCTATTTGTTCGGGTCGGATGCAGGTCCGCGGTGCCAGAAGATGGCGCAGTGCCGATGCTGGTTTTGCCGTGAGCGATCATGCCGATTGGGACGATCTTTTAAAAGCCGTGAAAGAAACAAATGCCGAAAAAGTGTATGTAACCCACGGACAAACTGCCGTATTTGCTAAATATTTAAATGAAAACGGAATTGAAGCCGTTGAACTGCATACTGCTTTTGGAAATGAAGAAGACGAATTTACACCCGAAAGCCTATGAAAGCTTTTGCTCAACTTATAAATTCGTTAGACAGCACCAATAAAAACCTGCAAAAAATCGCGGCAATTGAACTGTTTGTTGATACCGCAAGTGATGACGATAAATTGTGGTTTTTGTCGCTTTTCACTGGTAAACGCCCAAAACGAAGTGTAACCACCAAGCTTTTAAAACAGTGGGTTTTAGAGGAAACGCAGCTGCCCGAATGGTTGTTTGCAGAATCTTACGCGGCTGTTGGCGATCTAGGCGAAACCATTGCGTTGTTGTTACCCGATAATGAGTATCCTTCTGAAAAGCCACTTTCTGAATGGATGAACGAAATTATTGCCTTAAAAGATAAATCCGAAGAAGAAAAACGAACTTACGTCGTAAATAGTTGGAAAGCCCTAAACACTACCGAACGCTTTATTTTCAATAAGTTGCTGGGTGGAAGTTTTCGTTTAGGTGTGTCGGCAAAAACGGTCATCAATGCTTTTGCAAAACATTTTAATTTGGAAGCTGCTGCCGTAACCCACAGCATCATGGGCAATTGGGATCGAACAAAAGTCGATTTTGAAGGATTGATTAAAGGAAATTACACAGAAATAAATAAAAGCAAGCCCTACCCTTTTTGTTTGGCGTATGCCTTGGATAAAGATTTGATTGAATTAGGATCGATCGATGATTGGCAGATTGAATATAAATGGGATGGAATTCGGGCACAAGTCATCAAACGAGAAGGAGAATTTTTCATTTGGTCGCGTGGCGAAGAACTGATTAATGTTCAATTTCCCGAAATAGAAAAAGCGTTGATTGATTTTCCTGATGATTTTGTGATCGATGGCGAACTGTTGGTCGTTAAAAACAACGAAGTATATAATTTCAGCGAACTTCAAAAACGGTTAAACAGAAAAAATCTGCCTAAAAAAATGCTCGAAGAACTTCCGGTATCGCTTTATATTTACGATGTTTTAGAATGGAAAGGTGAAGATATCCGCACAAAACCTCTTGCTTACCGAAGATCAATTTTAGAAAGTCATTTTAATATCGATACAAATTCATCGTTGCATTTATCGCCCGTTATCAAAGAAATCGATTGGAATAAACTGCCCGAAATCCGTAGCAATGCACGTTTAATAAACAGCGAAGGTTTAATGTTGAAAAATGTTGATTCTCCTTATCATACCGGGCGAAAACGGGGCGATTGGTGGAAATGGAAAACCGATCCTTTAACAATTGATGCCGTACTTATTTACGCTCAAAAAGGCAGTGGTCGCCGTAGTGGTTATTATACCGATTATACGTTTGCCGTTAAAAGTGGCGATGCGCTGGTTACCATTGCCAAGGCTTATTCGGGCTTAACTGATAAAGAAATTCAAGAGGTCAGCAAATTTGTAAATAAAAATGCGATTGAGAAATTTGGTCCGGTACGAACGGTAAAACCCGAGCTCGTTTTCGAAATTGCTTTTGAAGGAATTGGATACAGCAGTCGGCATAAATCGGGCGTGGCATTGCGTTTCCCAAGAATTTTACGTTGGCGAAAAGACAAAACTGTTGCCGATATTGACACGATTGACGAAGTTAAAAAACTGATTACCTAATTATGGAAAACTTAAAAACATCCGAAGGTTATCAGATCATAAATAATTGGATGACCACCGACCAGAAAGTTCCTTTTGAATTTCAAGAGCGAACTTGGAACTACTATCACAAAGGTTACAGCGGCATGGTGGTTGCACCAACAGGTTTTGGTAAAACATTTTCGGTTTTTCTTGGCGTTGTCATCAATTACATCAATCAGTACCAAAAAATACAGTCGGGCTTAAAATTGTTGTGGGTTACCCCTATTAGATCGCTTGCAAAAGATCTGGCGCGTGCCATGCAGGAAGCCGTTGACAGTATAGGAATTGACTGGGTTGTTGAAGTGCGTAACGGCGATACCGATCCTAAACAAAAAGCCAAGCAAACCAAACAAATGCCCGATGTACTAATTGTAACTCCCGAAAGTCTGCATTTGTTGCTGGCACAAAAAAGTCGCGATAAGTTCTTTAAAAACCTGCAATGTATCGCAGTTGACGAGTGGCACGAATTAATGGGAAACAAGCGTGGTGTATTGGTTGATCTGTCATTGGGTTATCTTCAAACCAAGGTATCGAACCTTAA
>CAMLFV010000139.1 GCA_946479395.1 uncultured Flavobacterium sp.
TCATCCTTTTTTATCTTATTTTATTCAAATTTATAACTTTGCAAACATAGGAGATGCACAGATCTTTACGCATTACTCTAAGCAAAACAGAAAAGTTATGCAACTTATTGAATGCGAAGTATTCAAAAATCTGTGAAAATTTAATTATTAGTAACTTTAATCTATAAAATTATATCTGTGCATCTGTGGTAAAAAAAATAAATCACTGAATATCATTGTATTAAAATTTATTAGATAATGCACTACGGGTTGATTTAATAATCTTCTGTCTCGTCCTTTTCAAACGTTGTCCGTGGTTACGAAGGTCTGTTGGCAGGATGTTGTAATACTTCTTAAAGCGTTTTACAAAGGCCTGATAGTTGGCGTAACCCACATCCAGTGCGATCTCTTTAAACGGAACTTCGGTATGTGCGATCTGGTCGTACGCATAGTTCATCCGTAAAGATAGATGGAATTCATAAGCTCCGCATTGGTAATGCTGTTTGAATAATTTTTTAAGCATGCTTTTGTTGGTAGGGTATTTTGCATAAAGTTCTTCCAGATCCAGTTTTTTGCTTAACGGATATCTGGAAACATCTTCTATAAATTGTTCTAAAAGATCTTCGTTGCGCTTTTTTTGGATAAGCTTTGCTTTCTGTCTGGCTCTTTTTTCATAAGACACTTGAATTTCTTTTTTGTCTATATGCAGTTGGTACAGGTTAATTATAAGTGTGCCGCTCTCCATTGTTTTGATGCTGAATGAAAAGGAATCCTTAAAAAGGGTCAGTCGGTGTATTTTTTCAGATTCTTCTTTTAATGAACCATATGCTGCTGCAATGCGGTCACCGGAATCTTTTTCAATCAGATCTAAAAAACTGCGGTCTTTAAGCTGGTTCACGTCTAATCTGTATTGTGTAACAAACTGCTCGCACATGTTTTTGATTTTAAAGTTTTGATCTGTAATAAGGGTGAAATGGTTTACATATTGCTGAAATGTAGTGGGTTTGGTAAATGAAAGGTGCAGCAGGCGGTGTTTTAGTTCTTCGCACATCATGTTGAATAGGGCTTCTACACCTTCAAATTCATCTTTTTTCCCGGTAATCTCCAGTTGCTGGTCTACACGTCCGCAACCTAATTCCAACAGACTCTGTATAAGGTTGTCCCAACGCTCTTTTTTAATTTCTATATGTATCATGGCTTCTTTGTTATTTGGTTGATGTATTTCTCTGCTTCTTGCTGATTTTTGAAAATCCGTGTGGGTACCGTCGGATGGTTGTACAAAAGCTAGCAGCGCCCCATGGTGTAGATGGTAGTGTTGTCACTGACCAACGCTACAGCGGTAAGCATATTGGATCCGTCGGTGGATAAATATTCACGGGCGTCGTAAGTGATGGATGTAAGGCCACTCACATCACATATAACACTGTACCAGGCATACGCTTGGAAATTCATTCGGTCTTTCACCACCTTTTTTGCAGCATCGAAGTTAAGTACCGCATGCTTTTTAAAGGTGATGTATAAAACGGAATCTTTCTTTTGATAAACGGCATAAGCATTCTCGTGTCTATTGCCGTTGTGGGAAGTTTGTAGTGAATCCTTCATAATAGTTTGTTTAGTAAGGTGAATATTAAAAATTACAGGTGTTTAAAAGTGTCTTATAGAATGAATAAGGTGTCCTAAAGGAATTATTTATACTTCGATAATATTTTTAAGCAGAATCGTGAAGAAGCGCCGTTTGAGTGATCTGATCATAGATGGAATTTTACGCATAGTGCAGGTGGTTTGTGTTTGTTTTGTAAAATTCTGAAATTCAAATGACTAAAAGTTAGTGGATGCTTATTATTACTTAGTGAATCCTAAATTTTTTTACTTTTTTAACCCGTAGTGTATTATAGAGTTTCCACAAATACACAATTTTTTACGTATTACTTCAAGCAAAACAAGAAAGTTATGCAACTTATTGAATGCGAAGTATTCAATAATCTGTGAAAATTTAATTATCAGTAACTTTAATCTATAAAGTTATATCTGTGTATCTGTGGTAAAAAATAAATAAATGAATATCAGGTTGTTAATCTTTGTTAGATAATGCACTGCGGTTTTTTTAGTTAAATAGTTCTGATTGTTTAATCACTCCGTATATCGTTTGAAATATAATTTCTAAACACAAACTACATTCAAATATGTTAAATAGGTTATAAACAGGTTGCGGGTATTCTTTATTAAAAATATTTTTACTGCCAATATTATTTGACGCAATGTTCAAATAAAACCCCAAAAACAACTTAGAAGTATTTGAAGCTTTAGCGGTCATTACTTCTGTATAATACACGATACATGAAATCTATAATATTTACTCTTTTTAAGATTAGCCTCTCCCTATACTGTTTAGCAGCATTTGTTCAGCGTCCTGCCGGACTTTTTAGCCGTTGTTTCTAAAATAACTGTTAGGACTAACATACTCCACTATAAAAATTATAAACCAAAAACAATAGTAATGAATAAAATTTTAAAAAAGAGTATCACATTTTTCTTCACAATGTGTTTTGTATTGAGTAATAGTTCTTCTTTCTCGCAAGAACTAACAAAAGAAGATAATGATTTGTTGTTTAGTGATATAGGGCAAAAACAAATTGTTGCTTTGGGTGATGCCACGCATACCGATTATACCGCTACTAAATTTAGGGTTGATCTTATTAAAGAGTTAGTTGAAAAACATAATTTCAGCATTATCGGTATCGAATCAAACCTTTATGAAGTGTATAAAGCCTTTGAAGATTTTAAAACAAACGGGAATATAGCAGAAATGAGCAGTTCTCTGTATTTTGTAGTACGTAGTAATGAATTGGATAAATTGTTCTTTTATCTTAAAGAACAGAATGAAAAAGGTAATAAAGTGAAAGTGTTTGGTTTTGATCCGGAGTTTTCAGGTGAAAATCCTCACTTATCATTTATTAAGGGAATTCAGTCTAATTCAAATAATACTGAAATGAAATGTAAAGATATTGTGTCATTGCAAAACCTTTATAAAATCTTTGAAAAAATACAGCCTTTAACACCTAATAACCTAAAACCTATTTTAAGTACCAAAAAAGAGTATCGTATGCTGGATAACTTTCTAACTTGTTATTTAAATAGCGATTCAGTGTCTGATGATAATAAAATTCTAAATCAATCCTTAACTAATTTAAAAGCGAAAATAGATAATAAATCAAAAAGTTATAATAATACCAGAGATTCGTTAATGTTTGAAAATATCCTTTACTTAAAAGACAGGTACCCCGGCGAGAAAATGATTTTGTTTGGTTCATCAACTCATTTCAAAAGAAATGTCAAAGCAACAAATTCAAAATTTGCTCAAAATAGTGGCTGGATAAATTTAGGAGAACGATTATCTCAAAGATACTCTGATGATTACTTTTTTATCGCCTATACAGCAATATCTGGTAATACCAGAGATTTTTATGGTAAAAAGAAAAAGTTGAAAAAATTAATACCGAATTCCATAGAAAGTATGGTTAGTGAAAAATACAGTGCTGATACTGAAATTATGTATTTAAGTGTAAATCGAGATAAGTACATTTTAGACGAAGCCGTTTATTCTCGTTTAATGGGAAATACTTTTTATGAAATTGATCTTACAAAGACCTTAGATGGTTTATTCTTCATAAGAAACAATAATATGGAGTGATAAATAGATGATGTTGATAATTATTCATTGGAAACTATTCGCGAAGAATATAAAATTCTTAAACGTTATGATTTAAGTATAGAAGATATTCAGTTATTGGGTTATGAAATTCCCTATCCACCTAGTGAATTAATAAAAGATATGCGGATGTATCCGCCTTATGAAAAATAAGACTGAAAACAACAAAACATAAATATACAAACCTAAAGCTCTTCTTGGGCTTTGTGAATTAGCCTTATTTAAGCTTTGGGGTTATTAAATTTCGAGACCGAAACTGAGTGCGATGCCGCATGAACCTTAGAATTAAAAAACAAATAGGCCTGTTAAGTAAACGGTATGATATTTTGATCAGCCTGTCCCGAGTATCGGTAAAGCGTCGAACCACTGCATGACTTGTCCAGCTTTAGTGGAAGCGTTAGCAGATCAGATAGTCGGTGAGTTTATCGAACCGCGATCTGGTAGCTGCAAAAGTGATCTTCGACCGATTAAAAGATCGCCGTAAAAAAATTTTTTTTCTTTTGATCTCTCAAACCGCAAGGTTCATGATATCTAAACTGTTAAATAAAGCCTGGGCGTAAAAGAATAATAATCAGAAAAGAAATCTTGAGTTTTAAACCAGAATGACGATCAAGAATTCAAATTAAAAGTATAAACTTACAAGTTTTGTGAAGCCTTGCAGGTTAAAACCTTAAACCAACTAAATCAATATTTTCTTTTTATTATTCATAAAAAATGTTAATTTTATTCAGTACCTTAATAAAATGAGAAAATATATACTCCTTTTTTTTATAGCCGGATTATTAGCATGCGATGACACCGATGATATATACCTTAATGGTATCACCTTAACAGAAGTATTTTCCGATTATCCGGATATACCGGATGAGCATGGCAAATATGTAAACTACTTCGGCGCCCATGTAAAAAATTCGTCACCTAAACAGATAAAAGGATATATAAGGTTTACAGTCAATGAGTACGGTACTGTAAATTCTTATCAGCATATAGTGAAACCAAATAATGAATCGCAAACATATTTTGAAGCATCATTGGAAACCGATAAAGCTATAAACGGATCCTATCTGGTGGGAGTTGAATTTGTAGGCGTCAAAAATTAATACAAAGAACTGCAGCTGCTGCTAACTAAAAAAAAGAGGTCGTTCCAAAACAACCTCCTTTTAATCAACTAAACAACTTTTATTTAAAATAAAACAACTCTTTTTAATTTTGAAGGTTTCCTTCAGCCTCCGAAATATATTTTATAGTTAGGATGTAGTGCATTAACAATTAAATTTTTACGGATCTTGCATGCGTTGCATTTAATAAGTTTCATAACTTTTATGTTTAGCTTGGCAATTCCTATAAAAATCTGTGCATCTGCGGGAATGCTCTAATGCATTACGGCTATATTTACCTTATACAAGCAAACTGTTCATTTGCTTTTTAACGTACTCCTCATTGTCATAACTCAAAAAACCAAGTGGCGAATAATTGTGGTAACGCTTGCAGTACGATCCAAATGTTGATGAAATTTTCAGATGTCCTACTTCATTTTTACGGTTAGAAATATATCGGTCTATATACTCTTTGCTGTGGTTTGCTTTAGAGTTTGCAAGTGCCAGTAATTCTTTAATACCGTCACAAAACCACCAGGCTAAAAGGTCGTCGGCATCCATTGGTTCAAACTCGCCGGTGTTGGAACTGTAGTGTAGGACGATTTCGCTGCCAAATCGGAAATTAAAATCGGCAAGGTTGGCCGATACAATATTTATGTTGAACTGTTCTGCAGCTGTAATGCTGTTGCCTATTTCCAGATCCAGACAAAGTATATTTTTATTGCTAAACATCTTATTGTTGTTAAATAAGTTTTATAAAACGCCCGACAAGTTAATATCGGGCGTTTTCACCAAAACAGTGGTGTAAATTCTATTTCAAAGCATAATGTTAGGTGCAACCATAATGCCGTTTTGAATTATGTTTAAAATTTAATGCTTAAATAACTGTTATGTTTGGCTTTAGCGCAATTATTTGTTTTAAAACTGTTTTTATTGAAATAAATTATGAAAATTTTATGGTAATTTTTTCCCCAGTTTGTCCTAAAAAGTAATGTATAAATATTTTTATTACATATTTTAAAACAAGTTTATACAATATAAATACACTATTTGTTCCACCAGTTATAATAATTGTGCAGCTCGTCTTGCTCAAATCCGCAACGGGGGTACAGCTGGTTTCCTATAACGTTGGTTTTCTCGGTTTCCAGTAACAGTCCGCAGGCATCTGTTTCTTCACACCACTGTTTGCTGCGATTGATTAGTGCTACCGATAATCCTTTACCTCTGTAGTCGGGATGTACGAACAGGTCGCTAAGCAGCCACTGTTTTTGTAGTTTGGTGTAGTGATAAAGTTTGTACAGCTGTACAAAACCTACGGCCTTTCCGTCTGCTATCACAAGAAAGATGTCCGATTCGTTGTTAAGGAAACGTGCTCTTAAAAATGCTGTTGCTTTAACCAGATCGGGTTCCTGTCTGTAAAATACGCGGTAAAGGTTGAATAGTGCGGCGGCTTCGTCCAGATCTTCCAATTGTGCTTTCTTAATGCTGTAATTCATGGTGTAAATGTTTTTAGTTTGTAATTGTAAGGCAAAGCCCGAAACTGATGCGTCGGGCTTTTTAATGTTACTTAAGGTCTTCTATCGAAGCCCCGAAATTAATGTGCAGTACGTTGCCGTTTGCAAGTACCAGTGCAGGTACCGATTGTACGCCTGCCTGTTCTGCATTTTTTACTTTTTGTGGTTCGCTGCCTAAATGAACTACTTCAACTTCGTTTGAAGGTATAAGGTTTAAAAGGTCGGTTTCTGCGCTTACGCATACCGGACAGCCTGCGTGATAAAAAATGGCTTTTGTCATGATTGTGGGTTTAGGTTGTTTATGCATTGTTGCATGGTCAAAATTAAGGGTTGTATAGATCTCCTGGCTGGTACAGAATATAGATAAAAGGGTGGTCCAGTTCTTTTTATTTTAAAACGTTATTGCCTTTTCAGTTTGATAAGGATCCATTCCAACATAGTGGTTTCTTCAGCAGTCAGAGGTTTTAGCGGACTTCTTAAATGTCCTCCGTTTTGGCCCAATAGGTTCAAGCCGGCTTTTATGGCTCTGGGTAGCCCTTTGGCTACGATAAACTGCAAAAGTTCGGTCTGTTGGTAGAAAAGATCCCGTGCCTTGTTCAGATCATTCTGCTGTACGGCATTGTATAGTGCAATGTTCAGTTCGGGGATCAGGTTGGCAGCCGCCGTACACCAGCCGGTGGCTCCGGCAGAAAATGCGGCAAGTGCCAAAGGGTTGGATCCGTTATAGAAAGCAACATCTTCTCCCAGCTCATTTCGCAAATAATGCATGCGCTGTACATCGCCGGTGCTTTCCTTGATCATGGTAACGTTGGGTATTTCCAGCAGTCGTTTCAATAG
>CAMLFV010000140.1 GCA_946479395.1 uncultured Flavobacterium sp.
ATATCTTTTTTAAATTTTTCATAATATAAACGATTTATTGAATTGTAAATGTAGCCGGAGTAGCATCTTTAATAGGTAAATTCACTCCATCCATTTTTACTTTCATGTTTGTTATAATTACACGATCACCAGGTCTTAAACGCTCGATCTTAGATTTAGCAGATTCTGGTAATTTTCCACCGCCTGTAACACGATCAGAAGCCATTCCAGGATACACAATTGTATATTCCGTAACACGTAATTTAACATCAAAATCAAAATCTTCTAACATCGCACCAATATCAGATATTGCTAAATTGTTAGCTGAACCTTTTGCTTCCGGAGTTCCACGGATAGTTCCACGAGGGCGAGGAATTACTTTTACACGAAATGTCTGTTTTGAAGAAATTGCTTTACCGTCAGGCATTGTACCTGTCGCAGTAATCACAACTTCTTTACCCATACCAGGTGTTAAAATAAATTTACCATTACCTACTTTCTTTAAAACTCCATTGCTAGCTGATGCAGTCACTTTATCAGAAGTAATACCTTCAACCGTAACAGAGATAGGGTTATCTAAACCTGCGTAAACAACATTCATTTTATCTGCTGAAATAGTTGCAGTACTTGGACGGCTTACTACTACATAGTTTGAGTTTAAGATGTCAACTACTACAGGTTTTCCATCTTCCATAAAGGTAAATTTACCTGTAAATTTGTGTTCACCTAAACCTGAAGCAACAGAAGTACCTTCTACCTGTCCTGCTTTGATTCTAGATTGTGGAATAGTTGCGCCATTAACCACTACCGATGTAGGAACTGTAGAATTATCATAACGACCTAAAACTACTTTATACTTAATAGGCTCACCTTGGTAATAAACTGCTTTATCAGGAATTACCATTGCTTGGTAATTTTTCATAGAAGCTGCTTGTTTTAATGAGTTACCTAAAAATAAATCATAAGCTTCGCGTTCTAAAACTTTAGCATCATTCTGTAAAGATGATAAATAAGCTAAAGAAGCAACTGCAGGATATCCTTTAAAGTGATAATCTAAATATTCAATATCTTGCTTATCCTTATTTTTAACAGGATTTGTATTGAATTTTTTATCGATATTTTCTAATAAAAACTTGTAAGTAACATCGTTTCCTACGATCGCTTTAAAATCATTGCGGTATTTTTCAAATCGAGCGATGATTTCCTTACCTTTTGCTGATAACCCATCTTTTTCAAACCATCCGTAATCAATTTCCTGCCCTTTGTCCATTTGTTCATAAGGCAATTTATTTGTTTCCGGATCATTTGTAAATCCTTTGGTAGCATCACCTTTTAATGAACCAATATAATTATAAAATTCAGTTGTAAGTTTTTGTACTTTCAACGCCTTTTCATAAGGTTCTGTATAACGTGCCGGTTCGTCTTCAGCTTTACCCGCTAAAGCAGTTAACAAAAATTCATTTGTTCCTTGAGCGTTGGTATTAGCATCTTCGAACTTTTCGTTCATTAATCCAAAAGCTGTTAAAACCTCTTTCGACATATTAAGTGCCATCATTGCGATGAACACTAAATACATCAGGTTAATCATCTTCTGTCTTGGGGTTTGTTTTCCTCCTGCCATGTCTAATTAGATCTGATTTAAAAGTTAATACTAATTAGCTGTTTTACCCATAGCAGATAACATTCCGCCATAAACTGCATTTAAAGTTGATAAATTTGAAGTTAATGACATCATTTGCTCTTTTAATTTCAAGTTATTTTCAGCAACTTCTCTGTTAATATCTGCATTTTTAGTTGCGCTTTCTAATTGTACTTTGTACATAGAGTTCAACGTTTCTAATTGTTGTGCAGCTTGAGCCATTTCTTCTGCATATCTGTTAGAAGAAGCAACAGTCTCAACTGTAGGAGCGATTCCTTTAGCTGCAGCTTCGAAATTTTTAATACTGTCACGTAAACTTTCCATTAAGTTTCCGTCAATTTTTGCTTCTCTTAAGATATTGTCTAATTTTTCAGACAATAAACTTCTTTCCATTGTTGGCTGTGCTGCAACTGCTGGTTGTGATGCTGCTGCATAAACCGGAGCTGCTGTTCTTGTTTGAACTTGTGGTGCAGCTTGGTTAGATCCACCTATTGATGTTGTAGCAACTGTACCTGTAACACCAACGTTACCTGCAACCTGCATTGCTCTTGGTTCGCCGCCTTTTAATTCAGGGTAAACACGTGCCCAATCTAATTCGTCATCTACAGGCTCAAAAGCTGAAATAGCGAAAATTAATGCTTCTACTAAAAGACCTACAGTTAACATATTGTTACCATTTAAAGGTCCTAATTCCATGTGTGTAATTTTAAATAAAGCACCTACGATTACAACTGCTGCTCCCATACCGTAGCAGAAATTCATTACTTTTTTTGGAATAGCCATCTTATCTTAAATATTTAAATTTTTAGTTAGTTTAATTATGTTGGTTTAATTGTTCAATTGTATTATCTAGCGTTTCTACCACTTTGTGGTGCATTAGCTTCGTTTAATAATCCTGGTCCCGGTGCTGAAACAACGGTTCTGAAACCAATGTAACAACGAGCAGAATCTGCATTTTCTTTATCGCGAGTAGCAACTTGTAAGAAATAGTGTGAATCTCTCCAAGAACCTCCACGAACCACTTTTAATGGATTTGTTGTAGCTCTACCTTTAGGTTTTAAACCCGACTGCATTGTATAACTTCCTTCATCGTAAGCCGAATCAGTCCACTCTGCAACGTTACCAGCCATATTATATAAGTTGTAACCGTTTGGCTTGTAAGAACGTGCTTCTGCTGTATATAAAGCTCCATCCACTGCATAATCTGCGCGATCTGGCTTAAAGTTAGCTAAGAAACAAGCTTTCTCGTCTGTAGTATAAGGACCACCCCATGGATACATTGCGTTTTTAAGACCACCACGAGCTGCATATTCCCATTCTGACTCACTTGGAACACGGTATTCATATAAATTGTGATTCATTTTACGGTCTGAAGTATAAGCTTTCTTATAAAGTGTTCTCCAAGCAGCAAAAGCTTTTGCTTGATGTGCAGTAACACCTACAACAGGGTATTCTCCGTAAGCTTCGTGCCAGAAATATTCTCTGAACATTGGCTCGTTATAAGAATAGTTGAAGTTTTTAACCCAAGCTGTGGTATCCGGGTAAACATTCACAATTTCTGTTTTTAAGAACTTTGCCTGACGGTTTCTAACTTCGTTAGAACTATCGTTCACGTAACCGTTCTCATCCCACCAAGAATATTTAAAGTTTAATTTCTGAACATCAAACGATACCATTCCATTTAAATTTTGTGTTGCCGGAATGTACAATGAATCCATTACCTCTACGTAATACTCATCTGGGTAACGTCTAGGGTCTGTAATTAAACGTGCTTTTTTATTTAAACGACGACCTGCATATTCATCATCATCCATAGCCATACTGTAATAGTTATCATACATATAACGATCGTATGCTGTTTGGTTTTGATTTAATGAAGGATCTTGAACTTCTTGAAATGCAAACGCTCCAATTCCACCTGCCGTAGCATCCATTCCCATTTCATCTGCCATAATTGCCAAACGGGTTCTTACAATAGAATCTTTAACAAACTCAACGAATTTACGGTACTGGTTGTTTGTAACTTCTGTTTCATCCATATACATAGAACCAATAGTCACTGAACGAGCCGGTGCGTCTTCATTTCCAAGTATATCTTCATGAGTTTTACCCATTGTGAAAGATCCACCCGGAATAAAAGCCATTCCCTGTGGCTTTTCGGTAATCCAGCGTTTCCCTTGCGTCCCTTCTAGTAGCTCTCCTCTGTCTCCAGAACCACAACTGAACATTAACGAGGCAACCGCAGTAAGTGTAATGAACTTCTTCATATATTAATTGGGGTTTTATTTTAAAAATTATTCAAAGCGTAAACCTATCTAATTATTTTTAAATATACAACGAAATCTTAAAAAAAAATTTAATTTATATTTAACAATTTAATTTAAAACACAGTTAGCCTAACAGTTTTTTGTTTGCACGCCACCAACGATCGGGCACAACACTTTGTAAAGATTGCTTGTAATCATCGTAGCTACAAGGGAATAATACTTTACGGCTGTCGTTTTCTAAACTGTTAATTTCTATCCACCAGCGGTCAGAAATATCGCTTTTAAAAAAAACCAATTCCTGTTCTTCTAACGGCACTATATATTTTAAATAGGATGATTTGCTAATATAAGGATATTCGTTCATTCTGAAATTAAATCCTTCAACAAAATACCACAAAATCTGCGTAATTAACAAACTTTTTTGCGAAATATTATCGATATTAAAAATACCAAAGCTACTTACACGGTCGCTTAAACCGGCGTAACGTGCTAATGCACAGATTTCTCGCCCATCAAACCCATTTGGATTAAACTGCGAAAAAAATCCTAAATCGGCTGATTTTATCGCATTAATATCCAAGCTTACAATATCGGCATCGCGCAATACAGGCTCGGCAATTTTAACATCTGTTATGATTTCTCCCAAGCGATACGCTTCAAAATACATCTTATCAATTAAATCGATTTCTTCTTGCGAATTAAAATAGGTTTGATAACCCAAGACACTGAAATTATGTAGATTGGTTGGTGCATCCATAATAATTCGAGTCATAAAATTTTCTGATGGATTTTCTACATCTGCAACTACATCAATTTTATTATCGATACAAACCAAATTCACATTTTGTTCTAACGCATCGTAGCCACGGTACATACCAAAGGTTAAATCTTGCGATCCGCCTAAAACAATCGGAACGATATGCTGCTTCAACAGATCGGCAACCAACATTTTTACGGCAACGTAAGTATCTTCTATACTTTCGCCTGCTTCAATGGTTCCTAAATCGATTATTTTTTTTGTCCAATTTCCCGGAAAAAGCTGATAAAAATTCTTTCGGAATTCATCAAAACCAACATCATCTATCGAATCAGAAACGCCGCGATTTTCGTTTACCGTAATAATTGCCAGCTGCACATTATCTGTTTCGGGTAACGATTTTTGGGTATGAATGCCCATTGTTTTACCCAACGAATGTTTAGGCAACGTATTTATAAACTGCTCTAATTCGGCAGAAATAGGTTTTAAAATCTCGTACATCATAACGTATTATTTTTTTGTTGTACGTTTTGTTGTTGTTTTGGTTATTTTAGCAGCTGGCTTTTTGGCAGCAGTTTTCTTTGCTGCTGTTTTTTTAGCCGGAGCTTTTTCTTCGATCATTTTTTGAATTTCTTCTAAAGTTAAAGCTGCTGCATCGATATCTTTATTTAATTCGATTTTCACCTTTCCTTTTAAAATAACCGATCTGCCCCAACGTGCTTTTTCTACACGAATGCCTTCTTCTCTAAAATCGTGAATAACCTTGTCTTTTTCTTTTTGAATTTTATCTTCGATCAATTCTTCTACATCATTTGTTGAAAGATTATCGAAGTTGTATTTTTTATTTACGTTGATGAACATATTGTTCCATTTGATAAAAGGACCAAAACGACCAACGCCTTTTTGAACAGGCAAACCTTGATAAATGGCAATTGGCGCATCGGCTTTCTGCTTTTCTTTGATTAATTCTACAGCGCGATCTAACGTTACATCTAACGGATCTTCGCCTTTTGCAAGCGATACAAACATTTCGGCATAACGCACATACGGACCAAAACGACCATTGTTAACTTCGACCGTTTCGCCTTGATATTCGCCCAATGTTTTAGGAAGCAGGAACAATTGCAACGCTTCTTCTAAACCTATGGTTCCTATATTTTGTGTTGGATTTAAACTTGCAAACTGTTTTTCTTCGTCTTCGGCATCACCAATTTGTGCCACAGGTCCGAATTTACCCAAACGCACCAAAACAACTTTTCCTGATTTTGGATCGTTTCCTAAAATACGTTCACCCGATTCGCGTTCTGCATTTTTTTCAACATCGATCACCGTTGGATGAAAATGACTATAAAATTCGTTCATCATTTTTGTCCAATCTAAATTTCCTTCGGCAATCTCATCGAAACTTCCTTCAACACGAGCCGTGAAATTATAATCTAAAATGGTTTCGAAATTCTTCACCAAGAAATCGGTAACGATATTTCCTATATCGGTTGGGATCAACTTTCCTTTATCGGCACCTACTTTTTCTAATTGGGTTGCGGTAGAAATTTTATCGTTTTGTAATCGCAAAACTTGATAATTACGTTCGGTCCCTTCGGCAGTTCCTTTTTCTACATAATTACGCGCGATGATGGTTGAAATTGTTGGCGCATACGTTGACGGACGACCAATTCCCAATTCTTCTAACTTTTTAACCAAAGCAGCTTCGGTGTAACGAGCCGGCGGACGTGAAAAACGCTGTGTAGCCGTAATGCCGTTGCTTGTTAAAAGTTCATTTACTTTCATTGCAGGCAACAAACCTTCTTGTTCTTCGTCTTCATCGTCGTTTCCTTCTAAATAAACTTTTAAAAACCCTTCAAAAAGCAACACTTCACCCGTTGCAACAAAATGCTGGTTGTGTTTGTTGGCAACAATGGTAACGTTGGTACGTTCTAACTGCGCATCGCTCATTTGTGAAGCCAAGGTACGTTTCCAGATTAATTCGTACAAACGCGCCTGATCACGGTCGATATTCACCGTATGTTTAGACATATCTGTAGGACGAATTGCCTCGTGGGCTTCTTGCGCACCTTTTGCTTTTGTAGAGAAATTGCGGGGCTTACTGAATTCTTTCCCGTAAACATTTACAATTTCTGTTTCGGCAGCTTTTATAGCATCTTGCGACAAGTTCACACTATCGGTTCTCATATAAGTGATCAATCCGTTTTCGTACAAACGCTGAGCTAACATCATGGTTTGCGAAACAGAATAATACAGCTTACGCGATGCCTCTTGCTGTAAAGTTGATGTGGTAAATGGTGCTGCAGGAGATTTTTTTGCAGGTTTGGTTTCTAAATCGGAAACCTTGAATTCTGCACCAATATTTTTTTCGAGAAAAGCCTGAGCTTCCTCTTGTGTTTTAAAGTTTTTTGGCAATTTTGCTTTGAACGATTTACCGTTTGCTGCAACAAATTCTGCTGTAATGCTAAAAGATGATTCGGTATTAAAACT
>CAMLFV010000141.1 GCA_946479395.1 uncultured Flavobacterium sp.
TTATGACGTAGCTGATATGTTGAAATTCAGAAACTTCGGTAAAAAATCGTTAAGTGAAATTCAGGAATTGGTGAAATCTAAACAATTATCGTTTGGTATGAACCTTTCTAAATTCAAGTTAGACGAAGAATAATTTAAGTTTTAGGTTGTAAGTTTCATAGAACCTAAAACTTATAACATAGAACTACATCGTTTTCTCTCTAAAAATAGTTTCCAGATTTTTATTTTTAAGCTGCATAGATAAAATCTTTACATCTAATTCTTTAGCAAAATCAAAAAGGGTAGGGCGCATGTCTGTATCCGTATTAAAGATAAGTTCCCACTGCATATCGTGTATATTGTGAAACAATTTTAAGTTAGGCAAACGCTTAATGAATTCCTCTTCAATTTTAAGGTCGAACTCAATTTCAATAACCTGATCGTTTTCATTGCTAAACATCTGTTGCAATTTGTTATCGGCAACAATAACCCCGCTTTTAATAATAATAACGCGATCACAAATTGCCTCAACTTCCTGCATAATATGGGTTGATAAAAAAACAGTTTTATCTTTACCAATATTTTTTATCAAATCACGAATTTCGGTCAGCTGGTTTGGATCCAATCCTGTAGTAGGTTCATCTAAAATCAACACTTCCGGATCGTGCAATAAAGCCGTTGCCAAACCAACACGCTGACGGTATCCTTTAGATAATTGTCCTATTTTCTTATGTGCTTCGAGCGTTAAACCTGTAAGCTGTATCACTTCGTCAATACGTTTTTTGTCAGCCTTATAAACATCTGCATTAAAAGCCAAATACTCGCGCACGTACAAATCTAAATAAAGCGGGTTGTGTTCAGGCAAATAGCCAATAGATTTCTGAACTTCTTTCGGGTGTGTATTCACATTAAAACCATTTACAATTGCAGTACCGTTATCGGCTTCAATATACGTGGTTAAAATTTTCATTAAAGTAGATTTTCCGGCACCATTCGGACCCAGAAAACCGACAATTTCCCCTTTGTTAATTTTAAAATCAATGGTATCTAACGCCTTTTGCGTTCCGTAATTTTTAGAGATATTTTGTACTTCTATCGACATAGAATTTCTTGTTTTACACAAAAGTAACTATTTTTTTGTAATACAATTTGTTTTGTTTTATCTTGTATAGGTTAAAACAAAAAAATAATTCTTATGAAAAATCTTTACATTATTTTATTTTTAATTGCTTTTCAATCAATAAATGCGCAAGTATTGTGGAGTGATGATTTTGATAGCCATCCCGTTGGTTTATTAAGTACAGACCCTACTGGTGTAACTCCTGGCTATGGTGGTTGGCATGTTAAAACAACTTATGGACAAATACAAATTGTTCCAGAAACTGGTCGTGGTAATATATTGGCAATAGGTTGGGTGCAAAATTTAAATGGTACGTGGAATGAATATTGTAGTCAGGAAAATGTTGATGTTTTGTGGAATGCGCGTAACAAGAATAATAATATTTTAAAATTTGAATTTGAAACGCAGGCATTTAGTGTGCAATATTCCTATTTACATGATGTTTATGTAGGATTAAGTAATACACCAGGTAATTTACAATTTAGAGGTAAAATCGAAAAAAATAATTCTTATGTGTGGTTAGGACCAACAAATGGGGCTAAAGTTTTCAATTATTATAATAATTGGATAAAAGTAGAAATTTATATAGATTATACAACAAATACCATACACTTTTATGCGCCGGGTTATGTATATAGAACGGAAAAATTTAATAATATTGGGCAGCCAGATAAAGTAGTTGTTGGAGATAGTTTTCATGCTAAAGGTAGTCCTCTTACCCCTGCATTATCTACAAAAATGGATAATATGAAAATAACTGCAATTCCAACATTACCCTCTTACTTAAATATTGATGAAATTTTAGCTTCAAAATTTAATGTGTTTCCAAATCCTGCAACGGATGTTATTACCATAACCAATAACGAAAATATAGGTGTTCAGCAGATAGTAGTTTATGATATAAACGGAAAAACTGTAAAGTCAGAAAATTATAATCACGAAGACGAACTACAATTGGATATTTCAGATTTAGCATCGGGTACGTATATGTTACATGTTAAAACCAATCAAGGTACAGCTGAAAAAAAAGTGGTTAAGAAGTAAGGAACTATTTAAATGATTATAGTAATTCAACCCCAATAAAGTATTAAACTTCGTTGGGGTTTTTTAATGAAATTAATAAGGAATATAACATCTTAAATAATTAATAATATTGCTGAAATATCTGTAAATTTGCGGTATGACGAAAGTAAGCGAAAAAGCTTTGTGGTTTAAGCAATTATCGGGTAACAAACCTTTGATAATCGCAGGTCCGTGCAGTGCCGAAACTCCTGATCAGGTGTTGGAAATTGCGCACGGAATTAAAGATCAGGCAACCATTTATCGGGCAGGAATCTGGAAACCAAGAACACGCCCGGGTGGTTTTGAAGGTGTTGGTGCCATTGGTTTAAAATGGTTGCAGCAGGTTAAGGCAGAAACCGGAATGCTTTTGGCTACCGAAGTTGCTACTGCAGAACATGTAGAGTTGGCTTTGGCACATGATATCGACGTTTTGTGGATTGGCGCGCGTACAACTGTGAATCCTTTTGCGGTTCAGGAAATTGCCGATGCGTTGAAAGGAACTAATAAAATTGTTTTCATAAAAAATCCGGTGAACCCCGATTTAAGTTTGTGGATTGGTGGTTTTGAACGTTTGCAGAATGCAGGCATCGAGAAGTTAGGATTTATTCACCGTGGATTTTCAAGCTACGAAAAAATAAAATATCGTAATAAACCCGAATGGCAAATTCCGATTGATTTGCAGATTCGTTTTCCGGAAATTCCGTTGATTAACGATCCATCGCACATTACAGGAAATCGAGAGTTAATTCAACAGGTGGCTCAAAAAGCATTAGATTTAAATTTCGATGGATTGATGATTGAAACACATTGCACGCCCGATTTGGCTTGGAGCGATGCTGCACAACAGGTTACACCAAATCAATTACAAGACATATTATCGAATTTAGTATTGCGTGATTCGTTGAATTTAGAAGATTCGTATGTGCATGAAATGAATATGTTTCGAACAAGAATCGATGAAATTGATACACAAATTTTAAAATTACTAAAAGACCGTATGCAGATTGCCGACGAAATTGGTTTGCTTAAAAAAGCAAAAAACGTAGCCGTTTTACAACCAGAACGTTGGCAAGAAGTTTTAATAAAAATGCGCCGCGAAGGCAAAGAAAATAAATTGGGCGAAGCTTTTATCATCTCATTGTTCAAGGCAATTCACGATGAAAGTATCACAAGACAAGACCATATTATCAATAGAAAATAGAAGTGAATGACAGGAATTGTTTATAAATCTACAGGAAGCTGGTACACCGTAAAAGCTGATACAAACGAGTTTTTTGAGTGTAGAATTAAAGGGAAATTCAGAATTAAAGGTATTAAAAGTACCAACCCAATTGCCGTTGGCGATAAGGTAGATTTTGATTTGGAAACTTCGGCAGATGTAGTTACGGGCGTTATAACCAACATTCACGAACGCAAAAATTATTTAATTCGCAAGTCGGTAAATCTATCCAAACAGGTGCATATCATAGCTACAAATATCGATGTACTTTTTATTTTGGTTACTATTGACAATCCGGTTACAACCACAAGTTTTATTGATCGATTGCTGGTAACTGCCGAAGCGTATGGCATCGAAGCGGTTTTGGTTTTTAATAAGGTAGATACTTTTTCAGAAGAAACACTGAACGACCAATTGTACCTGCAATATATTTATGATAAAATAGGATACAAATGTTTACGAGTATCGGCTGCCGAAGGGAAAGGTTTGGATAAACTGAAAGCTGAAATGATTGATAAAGTTTCAATGTTTACCGGGCATTCGGGTGTTGGGAAATCAACATTGGTAAATGCGTTGGAACCTGGTTTGAATTTAAAGACGAAGGAAATATCAGAACAACATCAGCAAGGTCAGCACACTACCACTTTTGCCGAAATGTACGATTTAAGTTTTAACGCAAAAATTATTGATACACCCGGAATCCGTGGTTTTGGTATTGTTGATATGGAACCACAGGAAGTTGGCGATTATTTTCCTGAATTTTTTATGTTGAAAGATCAATGCAAGTTTAATAACTGTTTGCATCGCGAAGAACCTCATTGCGCGGTGAAAGATGCGTTAGATGCTGATGAAATTCCATGGTCGCGCTACAAAAGTTACATTCAGATTTTAGATGGCGATGAAGATAATTACCGAACCGATGCTTATGGAAACGGTAAAAACCCCGATGTAGAATGAAAGCAGTAATACAGCGCGTTTCACAGGCATCGGTAACAATAAACAACGAAAAAGTTGCCAATATTGGTTTAGGATTACTGATTTTAGTAGGGATTGAAGATGCCGATACAAAAGAGGATATTGATTGACTAACTGCAAAAATTTCGCAACTCCGCATTTTTAACGATGAAAACGGAGTAATGAATAAATCGGTTCAAGATGTGAACGGAGATGTTATTGTGGTAAGTCAGTTTACCTTGCATGCATCCACCAAAAAAGGCAATCGTCCATCTTATCTAAAAGCATCAAAACCGAATATTGCCATTCCGTTATACGAAGCTTTTGTTACTTCAATGGAAAAATCAATAGGAAAAAGAGTTCAAACCGGGCAATTTGGTGCAGATATGAAAGTAAGTTTGCTAAACGATGGTCCAGTTACAATTATAATCGACACAAAAAATAAAGAATAAAAACAAAACATAATTACGCTAAACACTTATGAAGAGAATCTTATTAAACGCTTTTTTAATAGGGAGTTGCTTACAGATTAATGCTCAAAAGAAAATAAACGTTTCTTTTACTGATGTTCCAAAAGATTTCTTTGAAAATACAAACAAAGTAATTGTTAATAGAACTGAAAATAATGAAATATTATCGCAAACTACTTTAAAAAAACGAGTTTCCGAAACAAATTGGGTTTCTAATGAGAAGGGGCTAAATGATCTTGATTTATCAATTGTTTATGACAAATTATCGAAAATTAGAAACTTAGAACTGAAAATATACAATACTAATGGCGATTTGGTAAAAACGTACAAAGAGAAAGATTTTACTGACGTTAGTTTAGCCGATGGTTTTTCGGTTTTAACAGATGATAGAATGAAAAGTTTAACCCCTTCTTATTTTAATTATCCGTTTTACGTAAAGTTTGATTATGAGATAGACGAAGAAAGTACCATTCGTATTCCTGCATTTGCTCCAATTCAGTCATCAGATGATCGTGTAGTACAAGCTTCATATTTGCTTACCTATCCAAAAGAGTTTTCAATTAAAAGAACAGAAAAAAACTTAACCAATTATAAAGTTATTGCAGAGCAAAATCAGAATTCAATATCTTATAAAGTATCAAATATCATTGCTCCAGAATACGAAGATTTCAATGCACGATATTTTGATTTATTGCCCGTAGCTCGTTTTTCTAACAATATGTTTTCATTAGGTAATGTAAAAGGTAAGGCTGATAATTGGAACGAATTTGGAGTTTGGTATTATGATAATCTCTTGAAAGGATTAGATCAGTTGCCCGAAACTACTGTTGCTAAAATGAAAGATCTTACCAAAGATGCTAAAGCCGATGTAGAAAAAGCACAGATTGTGTTTGAATATGTACAAAACAATACACGATATATTTCTGTTCAGGTAGGTTTAGGTGGTTGGAAACCTTTTGCTGCAAAAGATGTAGATAGATTAGGTTATGGCGATTGTAAGGCATTAACCAATTATACAAAAAGTTTGTTAGAAAGTGTAGGAGTGAAGTCTTATTACACGATAATACATGCTTCAGAACGAATTAGAGATATCGACGAAAGTAATATTTCATTACAAGGTAATCACGCCTTACTAACACTGCCTACTAAAGATGGAAATTTGTTTTTAGAATGTACCAGCCAAAAAATTCCGTTTGGATATTTAGGTTCTTCAACAGAAAACAGAAAAGCTTTGGTAATTAAGCAAGATGGAGCCTATTTTGTTGATACACATTCTACCAAGGAAGATAAAAATGTTTTAAAAGCAAATTTTATAGTTGATTTAACCAATTTACAAAAGGTAAAAACGAAAGTTAATTTTGAAAATAAAGGATCTTTTTATAATAATGTTTACTCGTTAGACAGTAACGATAAAAAAGAGATAAACAAGTATGTAAAAAATGTGTTTTCTGGTCTAAAAGATGTTAATGTTATTGATTATAAGTTTGATAATGATAAAGTTGGGTATGTTTTTAACGAAGAAATTAATTTAGAAACGGCTTTCATTGGTACAAAAATGGGAAATGATTACATGGTTTCGGTTAATTCGTTTTTTCCTGTTGCATATTCAATAAAAAAATATAAAAATAGGCAAACAGGTTTTAGTATAACTCGTGGAAAAACAATTAACTTACAAACCGAGTTTGTTTTATCAAGTGACATATCGGTTGAATTTTTACCTGAAAGTAAAACTGTGGAATCGAAATTTGGAAAACACGTATTAAAAATAAACAAGTCAAATGAAAAGATTGTTATTGAAGAAAATTTCATTTTAAAATCTGGCGATTACACTAAAGAAGATTATAGTTTATACGAAAAATTTATTTCAGATGTAGTTCAAAACAATAACAGCAAATTAATATTATCAAAAAAATAAAACACGATGAAAAACATAGCACTACTAATTATTCTTACATTTTCTTTTAAAAGCTATTCACAAGAATATAAAGTAAAAAAAATTACAGCAGATGATTTTAAAGAGAAAAAATATGCTAAAGATACAGTAGCCAGCGCAGTTGTTGAATACAATATTGGAAAGACTTATTTTGTAGCAGCTGGTGAAAATTATCAACTTGTAACAGAAACAAAAAGAAGAATAAAAATTATTAATAAAGATGGATATGATTTCGCAACTGTAAAAGTTCCGTTGTATAGAGATAAATCTACAAGAGAATTTTTATCGGTGTCTTCGCGCTG
>CAMLFV010000142.1 GCA_946479395.1 uncultured Flavobacterium sp.
GATTTCTTCAAATCCTGAAAATGAGTTTAAACTTACTACTACAAAAACAATTTTTTTCATACTGTATTTCTTTCTATTAATAATCACCTAAGGTCATTAAATTTTGGTATAAAGCATTTTCTAATTGTTCATTATTTGGTGCTTTACCATGCCAAGCGTGTGTATTCATCATAAAATCTACACCGTTGCCCATTTCGGTGTGTAATAATATCATGACTGGTTTTTGGTTGCCGGTTTTTTGTTTTGCTTCTTGCAAGCCGTTAATAACAGATTCTAAATCGTTACCTTTTTCAATGCTTAAAACATCCCATCCAAAAGCTTCAAATTTAGCCTGTAAACTTCCCATGTTTAAAACCTCATCGGTAGTTCCATCGATCTGTTTACCGTTTAAATCTACCGTTGCAATAATGTTATCAACTTTATTAGCCGCCGCATACATTAATGCTTCCCAGTTTTGACCTTCTTGCAATTCGCCATCGCCCATAAGCACATAAACCAAATTAGCATCGTTATTTAACTTTTTAGCTTGTGCAGCACCTAAAGCAACCGATAAACCTTGCCCTAATGAGCCTGATGCCATACGGATTCCCGGTAAATGACTGTGAGTTGTTGGGTGACCTTGTAAACGAGAATCGATTTTTCTAAAAGTAGCCAATTCGCTTACAGGGAAATATCCGCTGCGAGCCAAAACGCTGTAGAAAACCGGAGAGATATGTCCGTTTGATAAAAAGAAGATATCCTCGTCTTTTCCGTCCATATCAAAGCCTTCTTTTCTGTTCATAATAACTTGATATAATGCAACGAAATATTCTGCACAGCCTAAAGATCCGCCCGGATGACCAGAATTTACGGCATGCACCATACGTAAAACATCTCTTCTAACTTGTGTTACCAAGTCTTGTAATTGTTGTGTGTTAGGTTTCATTTATAAATACATAAAATTTACAGTACACAAAGATAAGTTTTTTAAAAGATTGCACACAAAAACTTAATGTTTTTGTTTATTAACAAATTACGTTGATATTACTACCTTTGCAAAATGGAAACTTTAAAATTATACTGGAAAAACTATATTAGTGCCTACCAAGGTTTATCGCAGGCTACATGGCTGTTGGCATTGGTAATGTTTATAAACCAAAGTGGTTCAATGGTATTGCCTTTTTTAGGCGTTTATATGACCACGGTTTTAGAGTTTTCTTTAAAAAATGCCGGTATTGTTTTAAGTACTTTTGGTGTTGGTTCTATTTTAGGATCGTTTATTGGTGGTTGGCTTACCGATAAATTTGGATCGTTTAAAATACAGGTGAGCAGTTTGTTTTTAAGCATACCTTTTTATTTGATACTGCCTTTGTTTGATACTTTTGAAACCCTTTGTATTTCGATCTTTTTTTTAAGTTTAATTAAAGAATTGTTTCGTCCGGCAAACAGCGCATCGGTTTCATACTACGCGAAACCCGAAAACATTACCCGAGCTTTCTCATTAAATCGTATGGCATTGAACTTGGGTTATTCAATTGGTCCTGCTATTGGTGGATTTTTGGCTGCAGTTTCTTATAACTTTTTGTTTTACACGAATGCGTGCATGTCTTTTATTGCCGGTATTTTGTTTATTTTCTATTTTAAAAACCGAAAAGGCAATACGCCCGAAAAAGTAGTATCGAAAAAAGCCGAAGACATTGTGAAGGTAAAATCGGCTTATACCGATGTTAAGTTTTTACTTTTTAGCAGTTTTATTGCTATTTATGCCTATTGTTTTTTTCAGATTTTAAACACATTGCCCCTATTCTATAAAAATGTAGCTTTAATGAACGAAAAAGAAGTCGGCTTGTTAATGGCATTCAACGGAATTGTGGTTTTTGTGTTAGAAATGGCCTTGGTACATTTTGCCGAAAAAAAATTCACGCTTTCTGCAAATATGATTATTGGCAGTTTGTTTTGTGGTGCAGCTTTCTTGGTATTGCTTCCATCGCACGTACAAATTGTTTTATATCTGTCGATTTTTTTAATATCCATATCCGAAATTCTAATAATGCCTTTTGCATCAACCGTAGCTGTAAACCGTTCTGTTTCAGCAAATCGTGGATCTTACATGGGTTTAAACGGTATTTCATTTTCAATGGCATTTGTAACATCACCTTTAATTGGTACATTTATCGCTCAAAATTACGGGTTTAACAACCTGTGGATTTTTAACTGTATTATGATAGCCATTGCAAGTATTGGTTTTTATTTTGTAATGAAAAAAATGTAGTTTATGACTGTTTTTAAAGTTGAAAATTTAAGTATTGGTTATAAAGACAAAACGTTGTTTAGTAATTTGAATTTCGAAATTAAAACCGGAATTCTTACATCGTTATTGGGAAGCAACGGAATAGGAAAATCGACTCTTTTAAAAACGATTTCGGGTTTATTGGATAAAAAATCAGGTACTGTTTTTATTGATGATAAAAATATCGATACTTTTTCTATTGCCGAATTTGCCAAAATGGTAAGCGTTGTGCTTACGCATGAAAATGTAAATAAAGATCTTACCGTTTACGAATTGGTTAAATTAGGCAGACAACCTTACACCAATTGGTTAGATAAATTAACCGAAGCTGATGAAACTTTGATAAACGCTACACTGCAAGATTGTGAAATTATCAATTTAAAAGATCGAAAATTATCGCAGTTAAGTGACGGACAATTACAGCGAACCTTTATTGCAAGAGCTGTCGTTCAAGATACTCCTTTTATATTTTTAGACGAACCTTCTACCCATTTAGATTTGTATCATAAAGTAAAACTGTTTAAACTGCTTAAAAAGTTATGTATCGATAAAAAGAAATGTATTTTATTTTCTACCCACGATTTAGATTTGGCATTGCAGTTAAGTGATGATATTATGTTGTTGAAAGATGAAAAATTTTATCATGACACTACAAACAACTTAATTAACCAAGGAGTTTTTGACCGCTTTTTTGATACCGATGATATAGTATTTGATAAAGAACGAAAACAGTTTTTGATTAAAACTTAATATCAACAAACAATTATTTATTTATGAAAAATTTACTCTATATAATTATAATTACATTTTCTATAAATTCACAATGTAAAGCTCAAGAAAAATCTTTCACATATAGAAGCAATTTTGCAAATCAAGGTGAACAAGAAGATTATTGGGCTGAAAAATTGTTTTATGAACAATATAAGAAAAATATATACGAAAAGTTTGAAGGCGAAATTATTGAAATAGATAAAAATAATATCAAATTTAAAAATAAAATCTTAAGTGGTTATTTTTCAAAAGAATATAAACTCATTTTTGCAAGTGGGCTTTTTTATCCTCAATTATTATCAGGTGATGAAGTTACTCCAAGAAAAAGTCAAGAAGAACTTAGCAAGATGTCAAATACTGAACTTTTCAGATATCACATGACACAAAATGATACTCTCTCAATTGGTGAATTTGAAGAACTAAAGTTTCTTAGCACATTACCAACTATAAAACGTTTTAGATTTTGGGAATACAGAAATTGGTCAAATCCGCAGGTTTATTTTATAGAACTTACAAATGAAAATGCAGACAAAACAACTGATTTACAAGAATTCATAAAGGGAGCTACACTAACATTTGTTAAAAATGGCTGGATTATTTTATAAAATCAGACAAATATATGTGGACTCATAAAATTAAATTACAAGTTACTATTATGCTTTTTATTTAAAGAAACATTCTGCATTGTCCATTTAATTTTTTCTTGGAACGGATGTTTTCTCACAGGGCAATCGGTTTTACTACAGATGTGGCAGGAGTATTCTTTAGAGTCGTCAATTATTTAAACAATTTCTCTACAATGTTTCCAATTTCAACGAAATCTCCGTGCTTGTTAACCGATCTTTCCTCGGTATTGTCAAGTTGACTTCTTTAGTATGGATAGACCAATAGATAGTTTTTGTCGGGGAAATCTTTGTTAAGTAATTCCGGAAAACAACTCATTTTCGGAAAATAAGATGCATGCTTTTCGCCACCCGATGGCGCGGATCTGCAATCCGTGTCTATGTTTACCCCCATAAACACTACCTCAACTTCCAGATCATTATCTAAACCTGCATAATTAAGTGCAGAACAGAAATAATAATCTTCTGCATTTACAACCACTTTTTCTTTTACAGGATTTTTGATGGATGTAGCTTATCTTCTCTTTTATAAATGAATTAGAATAAACAGATTCTGCATGGTAGCCATCTTGCCAAATCTTGTATTGTTGTGGTCGTTTTAAATGTGCACAAGCTTCGGTAAAATATTTTAACATCCATTCTCGTCTGCTTTCGGGTTCACTTATTATGGTTTCTATTATTCTTTTACTTGTGTACTTTTTAAGATCACGCATTATTTCTGCTAATGTTAAGATTCCTGCACTTTTTACAAAGCAAATGCAAATGACTGTGCATTAAAACATAAACATAGATTTCTAAACCTTTATACTGTTGACAATGTCTTAATGCATCTATAATTACATTATTTTTGATTTAGCCGTGTAAAAATATCTACCCAACCTATTGCTGTTATGGTTATAAAATATACACTGCTACTATCTGTTGCTTTGTATTTTGTTGACATACTACACTTTTATTTCAATGAACTTCTTTTATTTATTTAGCGCACGAATTGCAAATCCGCGATCGGGTAGATAATCTGGATGATCAACATAAAAAATTGTTTATTGAGAAAGGGTTCGGTAAACAGGTAGTATATGATGGCAGTGTTTACCGAACACCTTTTTAAACCCCATTATTTTCACCTAAGACACTGATTTTAAGCAATAAATAGATGTTAAAAAACAATAAAAAAACGAGCCATTTTAAAAATGACCCGTTAAGGGTGAAAGACGGGTCTCGAACCCGCGACCTTCGGAACCACAATCCGACGCTCTAACCAACTGAGCTACAATCACCGTGTAGGAGTTTTATTTTAAAAGCCAACTCTGAGCTTTTGGGTGAAAGACGGGTCTCGAACCCGCGACCTTCGGAACCACAATCCGACGCTCTAACCAACTGAGCTACAATCACCGTGTTTGTTTAACGAGTGCAAATATACAGATATTTCAACGCTTCGCAAACATTTTTTTAGTTTTTTATTTCAAATCTGCTAAGCTGTTGACTGCCACATATCTTTCTACCGTAAAACCTTCTGCATAATCGGCAAAAACCAATCTTCCTAAATCTTTTGCACGATATTCTACACTTTCGGTAAAGTTTTTAGTTGCAATTGGCGAAGCCGGTTCTTTTGAATTTGGATCGTAAAATTGAGAACTGTATGCCATAACAGCATCTATCTTTTTCTGCATAAATTCAGAAATATCAACAACAAAATCGGGTGTAATGTTTTTCCATTGTATGTAGTGATAAACTAATTTTGGTCGCCATTCAGTCTGACTAATTCCATCAATTGAAGTTTCAATTCTTCGTAATCCCGATAAAAAACAAGCATCAGACACCAATTTACTTCCTTTACCATGATCAATATGTCGGTCATCGATTGCATTACACAAGACGATTTCCGGTTGATATTTTCTAATCATTTTAATGATTTCTAACTGATGTGCTTCATCATTCAAAAAGAAACCATCTCTAAAATTAAGGTTTTCTCGAACCGATACTCCTAAAATTTCTGCCGCTTTAGCTGCTTCCATATCTCGAATTTCAGCCGATCCGCGTGTTCCTAATTCGCCTCGGGTTAAATCTATGATTCCTACCTTCTTTCCTAACGAAATTTCTTTTGCTATTGTTGCGCCGCATCCTAATTCAACATCATCTGGATGCGCTCCAAATGCCAATATATCTAATTTCATAAAATACTTTTAACGGTTTTGCTTTTATTCACTGTTTCATAATATTCGCTTTCCGGATTGCTGTCTTTATTTACACCGCCGCCCAAAAACAAATAAGCTTTAGATTTTTCAATCTTCATGCAGCGCAAATTTACGAACAGATTGCTGTTATCGGAATAATCTAGGTTATTAAATTTCCATTCACCCAAATATCCACCATAAAATTCTCTATCGTAACCTTCGTTTGCAACAATAAAACTCCTAGCTGTTTCTTTAGGAAAACCGCACAATGCCGGAGTTGGATGCAAGGCTTCTACAACCTTGTAGTCATTTTCTTTGTTCGATATTTTTGCTTGAATATCGGTTTTTATATGAATTAAAGATCCGGCTTTATAGGTATAAGGTTCCGTTTTTTTAAGATTTTCTGTAAGGGGTTGCAAAGTATCAACAATAAAATTTGTTACAATTTGCTGTTCCGTAATTTCTTTATTGCCCCAAACAACATCATTCAAATCATAACCAGAATCAACCATTGTACCAGCTAAAGCAACAGTTTGCACTTTGTTATGTTCGATTTTTACTAATTGTTCCGGTGTTGCACCCATCCACATGCCAACTTCGGGATGATAAAACCAATAAACAAAAGCGGTAGGATACTTTTTAAGGAAGCGTTTAAAGTAAATTTCGTAGGAATTTTCATTGATCGAAACTTCTTCTTTTCTAGAAAGAACAACTTTTTCAATTAATCCATTTTTGATAGCCTTGATTCCTTTTGATACTAATTGAATATGGAAATATTTATCAATGTTTGAATTTTCAAGCGGTTTCTCCTTCTCGAGAAAATCAACAGTAAAATCTTGATCATCTTGAACCAACTGACATTCATCGGGATAAAAAACTACTTTTTCTTTACCAGAAAACGGAGCAAAAACGAAACAACTTTTCCCTAGTTTATCAACTTTATTTAAATGCTTTTCCTTTTGAAACCAACTAAATCGACTTATTTCATTCGGCTTTCGATAAATTACAAACGGAAGATTTTCAGATAATGCCTTTACTAATAAATCGTTCATAATCATTTAGGTAAAATCAGATTACTTAATTTGCAAAGCGAAATTAGGTTGTCGTCTTCATCAGTTATTTTGATTTGCCATAAATGCAACCTACTTCCTCTATGAATAAT
>CAMLFV010000143.1 GCA_946479395.1 uncultured Flavobacterium sp.
TTGCGCAGATGGTACTGCATCTTAATGTGGGAGAGTATGTCGCCGCCTTTTTTTAGTGAAGCCTGTCTTGAAAAAGACAGGCTTTCTTTTTTCATACGAGCGGCGCAGTTCTCCGCCTTTTTTTTAGAAACCCTTCATTTTTAATGAAGGGTTTTTTGTTTTACCACAGATAACACAGATTTGCACGGATTTTAGCTTACAACATACAACATACAATATAAAGTTTGGCCAAAGCCAATTACTCATTACTTCATAACATTGGGCTAAAGCCCAACGCAACTGATGTGGTGTATTCTTTTAAATTGATTTGAAACATCCAGCACGCGGCATTTAACATTAACGTTTTAACAAAGATTTAAATGGATTTTTGTAAACACCCGGCACCCATCATCAAACACCCAACACCCCGTAATAGGAATAGAGCGATTGTTGCCCTTCGTCTGGCTCAGGGTACAATAAAAAGCGACTCGCGACAGCCCGACCTATAGCGACAGCGGAAGGGATTGCTTTAAATGTAATTCAATAATCTTTTTAAAAATGGTAGAACTATAATTTAATCCTTGTATTTTTGCTTAAAATAAAGATTAATGAAATACGCACGTTTAACAAAGGAACAATTAGAGGAATTACATGTAGAGTTTGCTAATTTTTTGGCATCGCAACAAATTGATAAAGCAGAATGGGAACAGTTAAAGATTGATAAACCTGAAGTTGCCGAACAAGAAATTGATATTTTTTCTGATTTAGTGTGGGAAGGTGTTTTAAAGGCGGCACGATATATAGAGCATTTTTCTAAAAACTATATTTTTCTATTTCAGTTTGATGACAAAGAGATTGATACAATTGTTATAAAAACTACGAATAATCATATTGATTTTTTAACTAAAGAAGGTTTGCAGTGGTTGGGCGATAATCTATATGCAAATGACGTAGAAATTCGTTTTGGAGCAAAATCTTTTGGTGGTGATCGTAACGGAGAAATCTTTGATATTATTCAGCAAGGCGGGATCTTAAGTCAGGGAGAATTGTATCAGCAGATAAAATCGATCTTAAAAAAATAATTTCAAAACAGTATTTCAATGGATATTTCAACAGAAATTGTTTCGCTTCGCAACGAATTAAATCAACATAATTACAATTATTATGTTTTAGATAATCCTACTATTTCAGATTTTGAATTCGATCAAAAACTAAAGAAGTTACAGGAATTAGAAGAGAAACACCCTGAATTTTTCGATGAGAATTCTCCAACTCAACGTGTAGGTGGCAGTATAACCAAGAATTTTAATACGGTTGTACATGAAAATCGAATGTTTTCTTTAGAGAATTCGTATTCGCAAGAAGATTTAATTGATTGGGAAAAACGTATCCAGAAAGTTTTGGGAAATGTTGCTGTTGAGTATGTTTGTGAATTAAAGTACGATGGCGCGTCAATTTCGATTACTTATGAAAACGGAAAATTGGCTCGCGCGGTAACTCGTGGCGATGGTTTTCAGGGCGATGATGTTACCAACAATATAAAAACCATAAAGTCGGTTCCGTTGCAGTTAAAGGGAAATTATCCGCCGAAGTTTGATATTCGTGGAGAGATCATTCTTACACTTGCCGGTTTTGAAAAAATGAATATGGAATTGATCGATATTGGCGAAACTCCATATTCAAACCCAAGAAATACGGCATCGGGCAGTTTAAAATTGCAAAACAGTGCCGAAGTTGCCAAGCGCCCGTTAGAATGTTTGCTGTATAATATCGTTGGCGCAAACAACTATTTTAATACGCACGCAAATTCTTTGGAAGCTGCGCGTTCGTTCGGATTTAAAGTTCCAAATCAATCAAAATTAGTCAGAAGTTTAGACGAAGTTTTTCAGTTTATAAATTACTGGGATACGCATCGACACGATTTGCCTTACGAAACCGATGGCGTTGTAATTAAAGTCAATGATTTGTTTCAACAGGAAGAATTGGGTTATACTGCGAAAAATCCGCGTTGGGCAATTGCGTATAAGTTTAAGGCGGAGCAGGTTAGTACGGTTTTAGAAAGTATTTCGTACCAGGTTGGTCGCACGGGAGCCATTACGCCTGTGGCAAATTTAAAGCCGGTGCAATTGGCAGGAACAATCGTTAAAAGAGCATCGTTACATAATGCCGATCAAATTGAAAAGTTAGATGTTAGAGTGGGCGACAGTGTTTTTGTTGAAAAAGGAGGCGAGATTATTCCAAAAATTATAGGAGTTGATTTTACAGGAAGATCTGCAGATAGTTCTAAAACAGAATATATTACAGATTGTCCTGAATGTGGAACAGCTTTAGTTAGAAAACCAGGAGAAGCACAACATTATTGTCCGAATTTTTACGAATGTCCGCCACAGATTATTGGTAGAATTGAACATTTTATCAGCCGTAAAGCTATGGATATTGACGGATTGGGTGGTGAAACGGTTACTTTGCTTTATAAAAACGGATTGGTTAGTAACTATGCCGATTTGTATGAACTGAAGAAGGAACAGGTGCTTCCTTTGGAACGTATGGCAGAAAAATCGGCAGATAATCTAATAAAAAGTATCGAACAATCTAAAAACATTGCTTTTGAACGTGTTCTTTTTGCCTTAGGAATTAGATTTGTGGGTGAAACCGTAGCTAAAAAACTAGCAAAACATTATAAAAATATTGATGCCTTAATGCAGGCAGATTATCAAGAACTGATAAATGTTGATGAAATTGGCGATAAAATAGCTTTGAGTATTCGATCTTTTTTTAAAGATGAAGGAAATTTAGAATTGATTAACCGATTGAAGAATTACGGTTTGCAGTTTGCAGTTGAAGCAAAAGAAAGCACGCAGGTTTCTAATAAATTTGAAGGGATGACGATGGTTGTTTCGGGTAAATTTGAAACTTTTTCTCGAGATGAAATAAAACAGAAAATTGAAGATTACGGTGGTAAAAATGGAAGTTCAATTACCGGAAAAACATCGGTTGTAGTAGCAGGAGCCGACATGGGGCCAGCTAAATTGGAAAAAGCTACAAAACTCGGAATTCCTATCTGGACTGAAGATGATTTTATAAATCAGTTGAATAATTAAGTATTCTTCAAAAAAAGAAGTAATAATTACTTAAACATTACTAAATGTTCAAATAACCAAGCTGTGGTAATTTTGTATTGTAATAAAAAAATGCAATATGAAATCTATTGAAATGAAATCTGTTTTAAAAGGAATTATGAGTTTGTTTGTCTATGTAGCCTTAATGGTATTAGTGTTTTCGAACTTATAAAATGGAAATTACTACAATGTAACAGAAGGTTAAATGATTTGCGAAAGCAATCATTATTTGAATTAGTTAGTTAAAATATGAAAGCATCCATTTTAGTGGATGCTTTTTTTATATCGATAAGTCGAAAAATATTAAAATGGCTCTTCGTATGTATATTTTATTATACCATCTTTAATTTCATATGTTTTATCATTATTGGTTAAAGTTGCAGAAAATGTCATATAAAAACACTTATTTGTGTTACTTATAACTTCACTGTTTACCACTCCGTGAGTAATATTTCCAGAAAAGTATTCATTTCCCGAATAGTAATGAAATGAAAATTTTGATAGTAAATTTTTTCCTAATTTTTTGTAAGGAAGTTCTATACTAACAGCAACTTCTTTAGTAGGATCACTTTTATAATGTCCGAATCCGAGATCTAAAATGTATCCATTTTGAGTAAGCATTATTCCACGTCCCATTGCTTCCATTTGAATTGGTTCGCCATTAACATTCATTTCAATATACGTAGGATAACAGATTTGGTTAACCTCCTCATTCTTTTGATCATCATTAGAACATCCATAAAAAAATAGCGGTGCAAGTGCTAAAAAAAGAATTTTTAATTTGTTTCTCATTGTAAATGTTTTTATAAATATAATAAATAATGAGAAATAAAAAAATTACACATTTATAACCCTTGAGGTTGTTGACTTGTTTTTAAATTCATCAAAATAAAAATCAATTTGTCCAACGCGAACTCCGTAACAACCAACTTGGTTTACAATGACTTCTTTTTGTTCGGCATTAAGCACAATAGTAGGTTTTTCAAGAAAAGTATGTGTGTGTCCGCCAATAATCAAGTCGATGTTTTTTGTTTTTGCAGCAAGATCCAAATCTGAAATCATTTGTGAATTACTACCGAATTTATACCCTAAATGCGACAAGCAAATGATTAAATCACACTTTAAATCCTCTTTTAAAATTCGGGTAACATCTTGTGCAATCTCAATTGGGTTGTTCCAAACGGTTTCACCATATTCGCTTTTGTTCACCAAACCTTCCAGTTTTATTCCTAAACCAAACACGCCAATTTTAATTCCGTCTTTAATAAAAACTTTGTAAGGCTTGGTTAAACCGTTCATTAACGTGTTTTTAAAATTGTAGTTGGCATTAATAATAGCGAAATTGGCTTTTTGTATTTGCTCTGCCAAACTGTTAACTCCATTGTCAAACTCATGATTTCCTAAAGTTCCGGCATCGTACTGCAACATATTCATGACTTTAATTTCTAATTCGCCACCGTAATAATTAAAGTAGGGTGTACCTTGAAACATATCACCAGCATCCAAAATCAAAGTATTCGGATTTTCGTTTTTTACTTGATTGAAAATTGTAGCACGTTTTGCAGCACCACCCTGATTTGGAAATTTAGCATCGGTTTGCGGAAAAGTATCTAAATGACTGTGCGTATCATTGGTGTGCAAAATGGTTATTCGCTTGGTTTTTGCCAACGAAAAACTGCTTAAACCAAAACCCGTTAATGTTATGGCGGTTGCAGCTGATGTTTGTATGATAAAATCGCGACGTTTCATTATTCAAAAATTATTCTTGGTTTAACAGAAGGATTCAATGTGTCAATTTTAGTGAAATAAGCAATAAACATGTTACGGAGTTTATAATCTAACGAATAATTTTCGGTCGATTTTAAAAGAAAATCCATTTTATCGCCACCTTTTGCCAAATAATCGTTTGTAATTACATAATATGTTTTGTTTTTATCGATCGATTGATTGTTGATTTTTATATCTTTAACTAACTGATTTTTATCAACAAAAATTTCAATTCCACTTAACGGATGTGCCACTTTATTTGCAATAATAAAATTAGCCAGTTCGTAAACAGTTTCTCCTTTCAATCCTAAAACAATCGCATTATTTTCAAACGGCATAATATCATAAGCAGTTCGAGTGGTAATGTTTCCTTTGGCAATAGTTGCTCTAATTCCTCCATAATTTAACAGACAGAAATCAATTTTCTTACTGGTTCGCTGTTCAAAAACAGGAGCTGCGATTTCAAAAATAGCATCGGCATAAAAATTAGTCATTGGGTTTTGCCAGCGTTCAGCAGCTTTATCCAAATCTTGCGGATTATATGCTAAAACTTTCGATAAATCATTAGTAATATGGTCGCGGTACGGTTTTAAAAAAGCATCAATATCGTTATTGGTTTCAACAGTATTTGCAACTTCAATATAGGTCGTGTTAATTTGTGTATTCGTGTATTTCTTAGGCGCGCAATTGGTGACTAAAAGTGATGCAACGCTAACAATAATCAGGTAAAAATATTGTTTGTGCAAGTTTTTATATTTCATATTTTTTTTAATGAAAATGGTTAACTTTGTTACAAACAAAATTACAACGAATAATTTGTATCTTATTAAGAGAAGATTATTTTTAACTTACTAATTTATTAAAATGAAATCATTTATAGGTACCGGTGTGGCGTTGATTACACCTTTTAAAAAAGATTTGTCGGTTGATGTTGAAGCTTTAAAAAGCATTGTAAAATATAATATTGATGGCGGTGTCGAATATTTGGTTGTTTTAGGAACCACTGCAGAAACGGCTACGTTGACTAAAGAAGAGCAAACTTTGGTAAAACAGACCATTATTGATGCTAATAACAGTAAATTACCTTTGGTTTTGGGCGTTGGTGGAAATAATACTGCAGAAGTTGTTAGCCAGTTGAATGCGGAGAATTTAAAAGGATTCGATGCAATTTTATCAGTATCGCCTTACTATAACAAGCCAACTCAGGAAGGAATTTATCAACATTTTAAAATGATTGCGGAAAATTCGACTTTACCTATAATAATCTACAACGTTCCGGGACGTACAGCAAGTAACATGTTGCCAAGCACCGTGGTTCGTTTAGCTACCGATTTTAAAAATATTATTGGAATTAAAGAAGCAGCGGGTGATATGGTTCAAGCAATGGAATTAATCCGCAGCACACCAAACGACTTTTTAGTAATTTCGGGCGATGATATTATTACGTTGCCAATGGTATTAGCTGGTGGAGCAGGAGTGATTTCGGTTATCGGAGAAACGTTTCCTAAAGAATTTTCAGAAATGGTTCGTTTGGGATTAAAGAGAGATGTTGATGCAGCTTATAAAATCCATTACAAATTAACCGATGCCATTAATATGATTTTCGAACAAGGAAATCCAGGTGGCGTTAAAGAAGTATTTAAGCATTTAGGTTTGTGCGAAAATTATGTAAGATTGCCTTTGGTAAATGTTAATGATGATTTATCAAACCGTTTGGCTAATTTTGTTAAGAAATTCTAACCATAAAAAGAAAAATAAACTATGTTATCACAAGATTTACAAACAGCTTTAAACAAGCAGGTAAAAATAGAAGGCGATTCATCGCAAATTTATTTAGCAATGGCATCTTGGGCAGAAAATCAAGGGTTCGAAGGTATTGCAACCTTTATGTACGCTCAATCTGACGAAGAACGTATGCACATGCTAAAACTAATAAAATATATCAATCAACGTGGTGGCGAAGCATTAATTCCTAATGTAGAGCAACCGCAGTTAGATCATTCATCATTCAAAACATTGTTTAACCAGTTGTTTGAACACGAAGTTTTTGTATCGCAAAGTATCAACGATTTAGT
>CAMLFV010000144.1 GCA_946479395.1 uncultured Flavobacterium sp.
TTAAAACGATATTAAACACCATACCTCGCCCCATCTTAATTCGGGCGAGTTATTTTGTTCGACCTGTTTTGGCTTTTGCTTTAAAAGGTAATCGTTTTACAGATCCTATCGACGGAAAATCGTTTAAAACATTTCTTCCTTACGGTTACGGAAAGCAGCGTAATAACGTGCTTTCGCCAAGTACTTTGTCTTTAGAACGCCATCGCTTACTTTGGTTGTATTTAAAAAATGAAACCAATTTTTTCTCTAAAGATTTAAAAGTGTTGCATTTTGCACCCGAACAAGCATTTTACAATCGATTTAAAAAACAGAAAAATCTAAATTATACTACAACAGATTTAGAATCGCCTTTGGCTGATGTGAAAGCCGATATTTGCAACCTGCCTTTTGAAAGTAATTGTTACGATGTTATTTTGTGCAACCATGTTTTAGAGCATATTCCAGATGATACCAAGGCAATGCAAGAACTGTATCGCGTTTTAAAGCCCGACGGAATGGCAATTTTACAGATTCCGCAAGATTTATCAAGAGAAAAAACGTTTGAAGATAATTCTATTACCGATAAAAAAGAACGTGCAAAAATTTTCGGACAATATGATCACGTTCGAGTTTATGGCAGAGATTATTTTGATAAATTACGAGGTATTGGTTTTAAAGTTGATGAGATAAATTACACTGCAAAATTATCAAAAGAAGAAGTAGAAAAATACTGTTTGGCAAACGGAGAAATTATTCCGGTTTGTTATAAATAAAAAACTCCGATTGAAATTTCAATCGGAGTTTTTTGTTGATTTATATAAAATTACTTTTTAGCAGTTTCTGGTTTTAATACTGCAATGATCCTATTTTTTGTCAAGTATTTTTTAGCAACATCTTGAACATCCTTTGCTGTTAAAGCTTTTAAGTTCTTTTCGAAATCCAAAGCTTTTTCCGGATTTTCTTGTTCGTTAAATGCTTTAAGCATAACGTTTAACCAATAGCTGTTTTCTTTTAAAGATTTGGTGTAATCGGTCATTTCACCTTCTATAAACTTGGCTAAATCGGCTGCTTCTGGTCCGTTTTGCTGAATTTTCTCAACTTCTTTTAAAGTTAATTCAATTAATTTATCAGCATCTTTTGGATTTGTTGGATATGAAATAGAGAAGTTATACGAACCGTAAGGCAATTTGCTTAAGCTGCCTTGCGCGCCGGCACCATAAACACCACCCTCTTTTTCACGTAATTCTTCAATTAACTTAATCGTTAAAATTTCACCTAAAGCTTGCATTGCTAAATTTTCTTTTGCAGAATAGGTTGTTTCACCAGCGTATGAAATTCTAACGGTTGCTTTATCGTCGTTTCCTTTAAAAACCTCTTTTTTATGAATACCCGTTTTACCACGGAAACCTGTATCTTTAAATGTTTCTTTACGGTTTAAAGCTGGTAGTGAAGCCAAATATTTTTCAGACAACGTTTTCATTTGCTCGTCGGTTACGTTTCCAACAAAGTAAAATTCAAAGTCGCTGGCATCGGCGAAACGCTCTTTAAACAATTCGTACGCTTTTTTATAATCTGTGTTATCCCAATCTTTTTCGGTAGGAATTGGCGATGAATAACGCGCATTGTGTCCGTACATGAAATCAGAAACTTCAATTTGGAAAAATACTTCCGGCATAGCCATAATGTTAGCCATGTACGATTTCATTTTGTTCTTTTCAGACTCAAACGCTTTTTCATCATAATTTAAATCAGTGAAATAAGCATGAACCGATTGGAACAAGAATTCTAAATCTTTAGGAGTTGCATTACCCGAAAAACCTTCGGTGATACCACCAACAAAAGGTGAAACACGGTACAATTTACCCGTATTGAATTTAGTTAACGCATTTTGATCCATACCTGCAATACCAGCTTGTGGTACAGCGTTTGATGCATGTTGCGTTTTCTTGTAAGTATCGTTATCTAATAAGTTAGATCCACCAAAACTTCTTGCGCCGAATAAAATTTCATCGTTTTTAAAGTCGGTTTTTTTGTACGTTACTTTGGCACCGTTTGATAAGGTTAACGTTGTTGTTCCTAACTTATCATTTTTAGTTGTGTTGGTAACTTTACCAGGTTTAATTTCGTTACGAATTAACGATTCTGCAACAACCGCATCTTCGTAAGGTGTAATTTCTACTTTTGATACATCTAAAGCTGCTAAAACATCTTTTTCGGTAGGTGTTTTTAAACCTTCTTTTTCAGGTCCGGTTAAAATAATTACACGGTTTTCGTCTTTAATATACGATTGAATTACGTTGTTAACATCTTTTAATGTAATGGTAGGTAGTAATTCTTTCGCTAAATTGTATTCATAAGAGATTGATGGCATTGCTTCACCTTCTAAAAAGTGACTTTGGTAAATACCTAAATATCTTGATGAATTGTTTTTATCGCGATCGTTAAATGCTTTTTCGTAGTAAGCTAATGTTTCTGTTTTAGCGCGATCTAATTCCGATTGTGTAAATCCGAATTTTCTTGCGCGCTCATTTTCAATTGCTAAAACTCTTAACGCTTCTAACTGCTTGTCTTCAGCAGTCATTGCTCTTGATTGAAAAGCTTCTTTACCACGACCTAACAATCCGCCATGAAAACTGTATCCATAAACAAATGGTGGAGTAGGGCTGTTGGTATATTCTTCTAAACGAGCATTTAACATACTTGAGAACAAGTTATCAATAAAGTCTGTTTTATAATCGCCAACGGTTGTTGATGGTTTTGGCTTTCCTTGATCTTTATAGTAAATTTCTACGTTAGAAGAAGTTGCTTCTTTATCGGTATTGATAGATACAAAAGTTTCTTTGTGATTAGGAATTTCAAATTCTTTACGCTCTTTTGGATTTGAAGGGTTTTTGTATTTTCCGAAATGACTTTTAATTTTGCCTTCCATTTCATTTACGTCAATATCACCCACTACAATAACCGCCATTAAGTTAGGACGGTACCAATCTTTATAAAACTGACGAATTTCTTCGTGTTTGAATGTCTCTAAATTTTCTTTAGTACCAATAGGTAAACGTTTTGCGTATAACGAGTTGTGAAGCATTTTTGGTAAATAGTTCTTCATCATACGTTCGTTTGCACCTAAACGCGTACGGTATTCTTCAATAACAACGCCACGTTCGTCGTCAATATCTTTACTTTCTAAATTAGCATTAAAAGCCCAATCTTCTAAAATCTGGAAACCTTTGTCTAATTTCACAGGATCGTCTGAAGGAATTGGTAAGAAATAAACCGTTTCGTCAAAACTTGTGTACGCATTTAAATGCTGACCAAATTTTACACCGATACTTTGCAGGTAACTGATTAATTCGTTTTTAGGGAATGTTTTTGTTCCATTAAAAACCATGTGTTCCATAAAGTGCGCCAAACCAACTTGTTTGTCGGTTTCTAAGATAGATCCGGCATTTAAAACCATGCGTAAATCTACTTTTTTCTCTGGTTTTGCGTTTTTACGGATATAGTACGTTAAACCGTTTTCTAATTTTCCAATGCGAACATCGGGATCATTTGGAATTTTTTGGTTTAAATCTGCAACTTGTGCCCAAAGTGATGCAGGTAAGATCAAAAGACCTAAAGTAATTTTTTTTAAGTTCATTAGTGGTGTTTTAAATTTTCATAAAAATAAAAATATTAGTTTATAGATTAAATTAAAAAATGATAAGAAAGTGTTAAAAAATAAAAAAGACTTTCGTTACTGAAAGTCTTTTTAAGAAAAATGTTATAATAAATTTAAACCGTTAGCAACTAAATGTGCTATTTCGGGTCTGTTTGTTTTTACTTTTAATAAATGATCTAATGCTTTATTGTAAAGATCTAAATTGTTTTGTTTGGCTAATTCAACGATCTCTAATGTTAATAACCAATCTTGTGGGTGGTTTTGGATTAGATCAGATAAAATAACCTCTAAATCTTCGGTTGATTTCTGCTCGCGATGCATTCTGACTTTTTCGTACAGATTTTCTAAAGCAACGCGTTCATCATTCTTTTTAGATTTTATGGTTTTGGTTGATGGAACATGCGTAATCATATCAAAACTTTTAATATCAGCAGGTCCTGAAAAAGCAGAAACTATTTTCTTGCCCACAGCCATATCATAAGTTCCCCATTCTGGTTGAAACAACACGGTATCATTATGCGTAACCGTACAGTTTTTAAAACTGATTGAGATAATTTCACCCTGAAGATTTCTTGATCCTGTGATAATTTCACCCGAAACCTTAATATCGCCTTCAAATTCTAGTTCAATATGTTTACCTTCATATATATTGTATGCCTGCAAATCGCGCGGACTCATATCTTCTATGGTAAGATTGATGTTCTTTAGTCGACCAATAGGGCTTCCAAATCCTTCCGAATGATATTCCGTTCCGTGATTTACCAATTCTTTTTCGCGGTATGCTAAAGCCGTTTTTCCTGTTGTTTGAATGTAAACCGGTTTTCCTTCATCTTCAATTACATTTGTGAAAACTCCCGAAATCTGTAAACCTGTAGAAAGTTCAATAGTTCCCAAGGCTTTAGACTGAATCAGTTTTTTAATACCGGTTAGACCACCAGTACGTAATGCCATTTTATTAGCAAATTCTTCTAAAACCATGCTCAACTCTGCAAAATCTTTTGTTACATATAATTGAGGTTGAGGTTTTGTAATGTCGAACCCTTGATAAGCAGCTTCTATGCTATAAGGTAGTTTTTTAACTTTATCGGTCATGCACCATTCACTTTCACCAATCGATGACAACAAACCAGCGCCATATATTTTAGGATTTTCAACAGAACCAATTAGACCGTATTCAACCGTCCACCAATGTAAATTACGAATCAATGCCATTTCAGACGGTTCTGTTGATTTCGCCTGTAATTCATCAACTTTAGAACGAATTCTAACCAATTCATTTTCCGGAGTTCCTTCAGCTTCTTCCAAAATAGATAATTCGCGGATTGCTTCGTAAATTTCGTAATCATGAGCAGATGAAATAGCTTTACAACCAATTTCGCCGAATCTGCGTAAATATTCTGCATATTCCGGGTTTGCAATGATAGGAGCGTGACCAGCACCTTCGTGAATAATATCCGGTGCAGGTGTATATTCTATATTCTCTAACTGACGAATATCTGAAGCGATGACTAACACATTGTATGCCTGAAATTCCATAAAAGCATTCGGGGGAATAAAACCGTCAACAGCAACCGCAGCCCAACCAATTTCCTTTAAAATACGGTTCATACCGTACATACTAGGGATGCTTTCGATTGAAATTCCTGTTTTTTGTAAACCCTCTAAATAAGAAGAATGTGCAACTTTAGATAGATAATCTACATTTTTACGCATTACGTAACGCCATACTGCTTGATTAATTGGAGTGTATTCTTCGTAATTCTGCGGTTTTATAAACTGTTTAAGGTGTTTGGGTAAACGATCAATTAACGGGTTGGTTTCAAAATGCTCGTTCATATTTATTATATGTTAGTATATTTAATAGTTTTTTGATTTTCAAAAATAGTGTATTTTTATTACTTTTCAGTTATTAAACCCCTATTTGAAATGTGTTAAAAAAAGCTTTTTTTTTTACTAGGTATTGTTTTTTAAAAATTAATACTTAAATTAGCCTTGTAAATTAACAATAAAATAATATAAATCTATTATGAAAAAAGTATTTTTATCTTTAGCAACAATTGCATTTGTTGCTGCAGGGTCTTTAACAGTAACTTCTTGTGGAGGTGATGATTCAACACCAGGTCCAGGTCCAGGTCCAGGTCCAGATCCAGAGTTAACTGAAAATTTTGTGCAAATTCAGGATACTAAATCTGCTTTAAACTTTACTTGGTTAGGATATGAAAGTAATGCTGCTGTAGAAGGTGCTGACTTTTTAGAGCAAGCTTTAAATCCAAATGATCCTTCAAAATTATATGTTGTTTGGAGATTTACTACAATGACAGAAGATTCAGATGATGCTGAAGCATTAGTTATTAACTGGTTTGGTACAGAGGTTGATCAAACTCAAACAGGTAATGCAAGATATAAATTACCATTTACAACTGGATCAGGAACTGTTCGTCTTCAGGCTGCTGCACAAATCGGTGATACTCAATACCAAGAAGGAGATGCAGACCAATTAACATTAGAATTAGGAGATAATTTTTCTTACACAGATGGTTCTGAAAATATTGATATGACAATGACAGGAACTTTAGAAGGAATTAACTTTAATATGGATATTGATCATGTATTAGATATGTTATACTATATTGATGTTGAAGCTTCTGCTGCAAAGGGTTCTAATAAAAATGTTATGAATTTCAAAGCTGAAAAAGCTGGAAAAGCATCAACATTAGGATTCTCAAGAAAATAAGAAATATTTTTAAATAAAAAAACCGCTATATAGCGGTTTTTTTTTATCTCTTTAATTTTTCAATTGTCTTGTCTTTTTGAATTTCAGCTTCAGTATTAATTTTGTTAGTGGTTGCCGCTGCTTTTTCATTTACATTTTTTTGAGCTTGTTCAACTCTGTTTTCAACTTTATTAACTGCTTTCTCTACTTTCTTTTCTGTATTTTTTACAGTTGTTTTAGCAGCAGCTCCAGCTTTGTTAGCAGCAGCAGTAGCTTCTTGCTTAACTTCTTCAGCTGTAGAAATTGCTTCGCCTTTTAAAGTTGCTAATGCAGCTTTAGCATCGTTTAACTTTTTAGTTGCTGCTTGTTTTTCTTCTACAGTTACAGCATTTTTCAATTCTGCTTCAGCTTCTTTAATTTTTACATCTAAAGATTCTACTGTTTCAGCTACTTCTTCTTTTACAACGTTTAAAGTATCTTCAACTTTTTCTGTGATTGAATCTAATTTGTTGTCTAAATTTTCTTGTGCAGCATCTTTTTT
>CAMLFV010000145.1 GCA_946479395.1 uncultured Flavobacterium sp.
AAAAATAAATCACTGAATATCATTGTATTAAAATTTAATAGATAATGCACTACGGGTAAACATATTATATTTTCATGAGATTCATCTACTAAAAAAAGAAACATGAATACAGCAAACAATTTTGACGTAATGATTATCGGCGGAAGCTACGCCGGACTTTCGGCTGCAATGTCACTAGCATGTTCATTACGCAACGTACTTATTATAGACAGCGGATTACCATGTAACCGACAGACGCCGCATTCGCACAACTTTATTACCCAAGTGGAGAAACACCTGCAGCAATAGCCAATAAAGCACTAACACAATTATTATACTATTCTACCGTAAAATTACACAGAGGGTTTGCAGCAAATGGAAAGAAAACAGACACAGGCTTTATTATCGAAACGTTAGAAGGATTAAAATTTACAGCCAAAAAACTGATATTTGCTACCGGAATCACCGACATGATGCCTGATATTAAGGGGTTTGACCAATGTTGGGGAATTTCAGTAATCCACTGTCCGTATTGTCACGGTTATGAATTTCGTAACCAGAAAACAGCCATCATGGCAAACGGAGAAAGAGCCATTCATCTGGCATCGCTGGTACACAACCTCAGCAATCAGTTAACTGTAATAACTTCCGGTAAAGCTGAATTCACCAGTGAACAACGCTGCAAACTGCAATTTCACAATATACCCGTTGTAGAGAAAAAGATTCGGGAAGTGATCCATGAGAACGGACATTTGACAAATATTGTTTTTGAAGACATGGAAACAATAAAACTTGATGCACTGTATGCAGCTGTTCCCTTTAAACAACATTCAACAATTCCTGCATTATTGGGTTGCGAGTTCACAGAAATGGGGCATATTAAAACAGATCCCCTTCAAAAAACCAACATTGCAGGAGTCTATGCGTGTGGTGACAATTCAAGCATGATGCGTTCGGTTTCTAATGCTGTGGCAACCGGCAGTATTGCAGGTGCCATGGTAAATAAGGAATTGGTAGATGAATTATTTTAGAATCTGATACAGATTTGTTATATTTTGTGCTACATGTCTACTGAAGTTTAGGGTTTATAAAATTTACAAAGCTTTCAGATTTAAATTAAAATACGCAGCGTGTTATTAAAACAAAAAAAGGCGGAAATAAATTCCGCCCTTAGTGATTTTTGCTTACTAAAGCTTATTAAAAGTATCTGTAAAAGTACCCGTAATGGTTACATTACTGCCTTTAGTTACATTGCCGTGAATCGTAATAGAAGAATTATTTCCTACAAACTCTAATTTAGCTCCGCTGTTTAAAATTAAGTGACCATATATAACCACATCTCCTTCTACACGCATCACTGCGTTGTTGTTTATAATTAAAGACAACCAAGGATTGCTTTGCTGCCCTTGGGCAAGAGATCCTTTCATATAAAACACACCGCCACTATTAATATTCAACCCTTGCGATACAGAAAGCGACCCACAAAAAGTAAGGTTTGCATTAACATTTACACCCATTAAAGAAGCAGATCCCTGATATTCCTTAGTCTCGTTAGAATTAACATTTAACCAAACAGAACCGTTATATGTTGGAAACTGAGAACAGTTAAGAGTTTGCGTACTGGTTACCATTTTTGCAATCTTAAGTCCGCCGTTACCCATTGCTGCAAAAATATAATCGCCCTTACTCATGGTATAATTACAAGAACCGTTCATTGCAACTGACCCAACAAGGTTTAAAGCCTGATTTTCGTTTTTGTAGATATAAAGTCCTGCCCCCCCGTTGGCTAAAAATACATTCTGATTATTAACAGACACCGCATTTGTTGTTATGTCTGCATTATCAACACCTGCTACGTTAGTAGGTAAAGCAATTGTTTGTAGTTTACTTCCTGTAGAGGAATTATAGACTCCTAACCCATTATACCCTTCAGAAACCAATAAATTATTTCCAAGAAAATCTATGGTTCTTTTTGCACCCGGTACATCAACAGATGTAGCAAAAGAACTTTGGGGTGCCATGGAATTCGCGTCATATACCTTAACTCCGCTTGTTCCGCTAAGAACCACAATCTTATTATTGTTTTGACCTACCGCACGTAAATCGGCTACCGGAATGGTTGCCTGAACCTGATTGGTATTTTTATCTAATGCTACCAAATCGCCCGTACCTCCAGATACTGCGTAATATCTGTTTCCTACCGACGTGACAGAAGTAGCAACATTACCCGATAACTGTGTTTGTACATAATTTGTGGTAAGCAGACCGTTATTAAGCGTCATTGCAGAAACAAATCCCGGTGAAGATAAATTTGGAAACGCATCCACACTTGCAGCACCAGCAATATATAATTTACCGTTTTCATAACTTACAGCACTTACATCGGTATTGGGAAAAATGGCCTGAACCACCAATTGGGGAACATTGGGATTGGATATATTAATCACATCAACTGCACCGCCGTACGCCTCACCTTCCGTATTATATGAAACATAAGCATAATTGCCGTTTATTGCCACATGTGTTGCCTTCAAGGTTTTTCCTGCATAAACCGGCGGATTAACCTCGGCAACCAAAACAACCGGCAGACTGCCTGCTTGTACAGGCGTATTTTTTCCTGTTGAAGGCGTTATGATGTCTAAAACACCTGAATTTTTAAAATTAATTCTTTTGTTTAATGACTGCACATCACTATTGATAATAATTTTTTCATTTTCAGTACCTGCCCCAACATTATCATCATTATTACAAGAAATTAGTGTAAATGCGGTCAATAAAGTACAGCCCAATAATGATTTGATTTTCATGAAATTAACAATTTAAATATTACGCAAATGTATAGCAAATTTGGTTTCGGTACCAACTTGTGCGTACATAATTTTTATTTGACAATAAAATTTATTGATGATTTAAATATATGTACATATTTTTTTTTTAAGAATCATGCCTTTTAAATTCTGCAAAACCATATTGCTGATAATAATTATTTTATATACACTATAATTTTTATATCTTCGGTAATAGTAACAAGAATGTTAATATAATAATACTGTAATGAGATATTGTACGTTAATTCTCACGTTTTTAATTCCTGTAATACTTTACAGTCAGGAAACCTTAACTGCAGACGAACTATTTTCGAAGGCCAGAATTGTTGCTTTTGAGGAGAAAGATTATACGAAATCTATAGCACTGGCTAAAGAAGCTTTGGATAAGTCGCCAGATTATACTGACATCTCTATTTTTTTGGGAAGATTATACACATGGAATGATGATGTGAATTCTGCAAGGGCACTTTTTGAAGATTTAGAAAAGCAGATGATTGCAGACGAAGATTTTTTTATTGCCTATGGTTCTTTAGAATTTTGGAATGATAATGAACAAGAGGCATTACGCATTGTTGAAAAAGGACTTCAGCATCATCCAAAATCAGAGGATTTATGGTTATTAAAAGCAAAAATTCATTCTTCAAACAATCCTACCAAAGCGGAAGAAGCGCTACTGTATGTTCTAGAGCTGAACCCTAAGAATACAGAAGCAAGAGCCATGTACAGTAGAATAAGGGAACTTAACTCTAAAAATGCGTTAAGTGTTCTTTATAATCTGACACATTTTGACAAACAATTCGATGAAGACTGGCATATTGTAGGATTAAGTTATAAACGGGTCACCAAATATGGTTCGGTAATTTTAAGAGGTAATTACGCCAAAAAATTTGGAGCAGACGGGAAACAGATTGAGTTGGAAGCTTATCCGCGTATCTCAAAAACCTTTTATCTATATGTTGGTGCAGGCTATTCTGAAGATGTCGGCATCTTTCCAAAATACAGAACAGGTATTTCCTTATTTGCAAATCTTCCAAAAAGTTTTGAAGGAGAGTTAGGATACCGTCAGCTTTATTTCAGTGATAACATTTGGATGTACACTGCATCGGTTGGAAAATACTATAAAAATTACTGGTTTAATGTAAGAACCTATCTTACACCAGACCATAAAAACATTTCACACTCTTATACCGGTACCGTACGCTATTATACGAAAGGCGCAAACGATTATTTCGGTATACAGGTAGGTTCTGGTATAAGTCCTGAAGAAAGTACAAACAACCTGCTTGCAAACGAAAATTTTAAACTTAAAACCTTTAAAGCCGGCTGTGAATATACATTCTCCGTACAAAAATTAAACATCTTTACCCTAACATTTCTTTACTCTAATCAAGAGTACCGCATTAATCAAAAAGGCAACCAGTTTGATTTTAGTATAGGATACACCCGAAACTTTTAAAGATTATTTATATACAAAATGGATCATAAAAATTATGATCCATTTTTTTACGTCAAATGGTAATTTCCGTAACAAGCTTGCTATTTATTATTACTAAAGAATTCCACGATTAAAGAATCAGGTATTAATTTTTGAGATGAATAGAATGTATTGTTCTTCAGTTTAAAATCATTAAACTGTTTTGTTACTTTATTTTTGACGACCTCATTTTCAATCAATTCCTCATTATTTGTTTTAAGAGCGTACAAATTGTTTTGATTTAAATGATAAGTACCGGATATGAAATCGGCAATCTGATCCTTACTCTGCATTAAAGGGAAACTTTTACCGGTCATTTCAACAGTACCTTTTAGACCGTTACCATACCATGCTACTTTTGCAGGGGTTTTTAAATTATAATTCTTTCTATAATAAGCCAACAGAGAAGGTGCGATATCAAAATGACTTACTATATTTTTAAAGCGCTGGGGCTGTTTTAACAAAGGTGAATAGATGATCAGGGGTACTCGGTATCTGTCTATTTTTTCCTGTAGCGGGATTTCAGGCATACTGTGGTCACCGGTAATTATAAATATGGTATTAGCGAAATCAGACCGCTTTTTATAGGTGTTAAAGAACTGTTCAAGCGCATGATCTAAATTCATAACCGTTACCAATTGTTTCTTATATTGCAATGCCCAGTTTTTCTGACTACTGGTAATACGGTTCGATTTTACCTGCTCATGGAATCTATCCTCGTAATAAGCAGTATTGTTAATTAAAAACGGATTATGGGTTGACAAGGTAAGAATCATGTTAAAGTACGGTTTATTCCCTTCTTTTTGTACATTTAGCATTTTTGTAAATACCGCCTGATCTTCATAACCCCAGCTTTCACCATTACTTTGCGGAAGTTTACGGTATGAACCATCAAAAGACGCCTGATCTGTAATATGATCTACCTTACTGTACTCCAGAAATTTGTCCATTCTGTCAAAAGAAACATTTCCACCATAAAAAAAGCCAGTTTCAAAACCGTTATATTTTAAAACGTTAAACAAGTTATAGTTTTGCGGAGTTTCTTCAATTTCCAAGAAACCGTTCTTTCCAAACGGAAGCGATCCTGCAATGGTTGGCAATGCCCCAAAAGTTCTACCTGACGAACTTAAATTGAAGTGCCAATACAAACTTTTACCACTTAAAGAATCTATAAATGGCGTAAAACTACCTACATAACCATTGGGCGAACTGTATGCATGCCCAAGTCCTTCAACAATAACAACAACTACATTAGGTGTTTTATCAGATTTATTAAAATAACTGCCTAAAAAGTCTGCCGTATCCTCCTCTTTCAAAAATGGATATTTATCGTCAAAATTATTACTATCAATAGCGGCTTCAACATTCGGGTAAAGCCACTGGAACAGTTCAGGATGCCCATTTATATAATTTTCGGTATAAGAACCAATAAAATAAGCTAATTTACTTTTAGCCGCATTTTGCTGGAATTCGCTACTTATAAAGCCTACTTGAAATTTATGAACCGGGATCACCATCAAAATAAAACCAATCATAATAAATGCTGCACCTGCATACCATGATTTAAAGGAATATTTTGTGACCATAAATAACGGAATCGCGGTAGCAGCAGCCAGTAATAAAATCAACGCCACATTCTTTATATTCAGCATTCCGCTTGATCTTAAAATCTGATGGATTTCTGCCGAACTATAATAGAGTAAATCTGCACCTAAAATATTCTTTGTCTCAGCAAAATACAAAAACAAACCATACTGACTTACAATTATCAATGTAGCTGCTGCAATTATGAAAAAGTTTGCAATCTTATTTTTGAATAATCGAAGAATAAAGTATAAAACGCCTAAAACAGACAGTAATTTAAATAAAAATATAGTATTGGATATAAAAAGGTGTTTTATGACAAAAACGGTATCCATATCATTAAAACTTCGCTTATACCATATCCATTCTACAAAAATACTTATAAGGAACATTACCGAAAAAGCAGCTGCAATAAGTCCCCATTTTTTTAAACCAGAAGTAACAAATTGAATAAATTTCTCTTTTTGAGACAACTGTTTCGCAGACTGGCTGAACCCTTGCCTGGTCATTTCTCCCCAACTGTGCGATTTTTTAAAGTAATCTATAAAACCACTTACCCCAGCCTTCACCGTTAAAGGGTGGAAATAAAAAGGTTCTGCTACGGCAGTTGCTATTAATGTAAGAAAATCTTTTCTTTTGGTATAAACCTGCCTGCCGACCAAATCGACTAAAACTGCGTAAACAGAATACAAAATACCGGTAGAAATTACCAGGGCAAACAACACAAAAAAGAACGGCCAGTTAACGATACCCAACAGTAAGAATATCAAGAAAACAACATATCCTGAAAACTCTACCAGAGGACCCAAAAATTCAAACAGAAACCAGTACGGCAAACTAACCATACCCAGCTTGCCGTATTTTGGATTGAACATTAATTTACGGTGTTTCCAAAGCGTTTCCATAGTTCCGCGCATCCAACGGTTCCTTTGTCGGGACAATATATCTTTGCTTTCAGGAACTTCGGTCCAGCAAAGAGGTTCCGGAATATTAACGACCTCATAAGGTTCCTTA
>CAMLFV010000146.1 GCA_946479395.1 uncultured Flavobacterium sp.
GACCGGTAATGCTTTGTTAAAAAAATTTTGTGCCGTAGCATAATCTTTCTGTAAAAAAGCCAAACCACCTTTTATATATTCTAAATAAGCGGTTTCTAATTTCTGATGTTGTGGTTTAAGTTGCAAAACAGCCTGCTGGCTTTCTTTAAGAGTTGCGGTTAACGCATTTACATTACCCAACTGCAAATAGGTTTTACTTAAACTATAAAGGCTACTTATATATCCACGAATGTGATTATAATCTTTTTTACTTTGGTAATAGTCATTAGCCTGAGTAAAATAGGTAACCGCTTTATCATAATATCTTGTATGGTAGTAAATATTACCTATTGTAATACGTACTACATTTAAATTGTACAGGTTATTTATTTCTTCGTTAAACGATTCCGATTCTATGGCGTAGTACAACGCATTTTTAAAATCACGATTATCATAATAAAATACAGTGCTTCGGTTTAAAAAGTCGCCTTTTATACTGTCGTTATCCATTTTTTGTACCAGAGGATGCATTTGGTGCAGCAATGCGGTGGCATCGGCAAACGGAACCATAAACGATTTTTTTTCTAATGCACGATATTGTTCCAATCGATTGTTCTCGGTACGGGCTTTTTGATAATATATATCTAAATATTGTACTTTTTTTTCGTTAGAAACCGTGTCAGTTTGTATCACTTCCCAAAGGTTTTTATAAGAATCTGACGTTGCTTGCCCAAATGAGCAAAACGGTAGCAGAAAAATAATCCAGTGAAGGAATAAATTATCTAATACAGGGAATAAATTGTCCAATTTTTTAAAAAACATTTCTAAATTTTTAACAACCGCACAAAAATACAAAAAATAACCAACAGCATCAATATATTATATAACACACTGATTTTATAAACAATACTAATAAAAAAAAGAAAATCTACGAACGGAAAAATTATCCAGAGAGGGAATAAATTGTCCAAAAAAGCGAACAAATTATCCATTTGTTTAAATTTGGATACTTTGTTCGCTTGTTGTTTTAAAAACGTCTCATATTTGTAACCGAAACAATAGCTACCCGGGCAGCGTTAATAAAAAACTCCGAAAAATAATGAAACGATTTTTTTTATATGCTGTAGCAATTTCTGCTTTATGCAGCTCGTGCGAAACAGAAGACGAAGCATTCGCAACAGAAACAAACAAGCAGACCAATACTTTGCATCAGGCAAAAGGTGTTGAGACAAACGATTACCAAACCTATCAAAGCATTTTAAACAGCTTTGTATATAACAACCAACAAACGCATCAGGAAAACCTATTACAGTTTGAAGCGCACGTAAATATGCAAATGCTTAATTACGTACCACAAGAAACCTATAAATACGAAAAGATAAATACAGAACAACTATTAGTATTACAACAGATAGATGTCGATTACATTGAAAAGCTTGTTTATACCAAACAAACCAAACAGGCAATTTACGCTTTAGTAAGTAACCGTTTTAACAGTGATATGATACATTTGATTACCAACGAAAGCGAACGCAATTTAACGGAAACACTGTTTTCTTTACAAAACAACGGGAATGGAAATGATGATGATAAATGGAATGGAAATAAAACCATTGCTTATTCTTATGGCGCACAATACAGCTTAAGCCAAGCTGTATTGTATGCAGGGGCAATAGAATTAATGAGGAGATAGTCCTAATAAGTCAAACGTCATAAAGTCTAATCTTGTAACGTCAGTTCAAGCTTGTCGAAAACAGAATAGTCAAAGGTCTTAAAGTAAAATTAATTAAACGGTTAAACAAATAAACAGTTAAACCTAAAAAGATAACCAAACCGTTATAAAAATTTGTTTCGGAGAGCCGGCAGTCGCGAATGCCGGTTAAGAAACAAATTATAAAACCCGATTACAGCGGGTTACCTGTAAAACATTTTTAACCGCAGTTATAAAACAATAAAAAACAAAACTGCATAAATTTATTTAAAATGAAGAATTTCAAAAAAATTACATTAGGGCTTTTAGGAGCAACAATTTTATCATTAGGTTTGTACGCTTGTAGTAATGATAATGAAGCTACAACAGCAAACAACACAACAGAACAAACTAATAGTATAAATTCTAAAGCTAGTTTTGAAAATAATGAAGACTATGTATATGATTTTGTAAAAAAACATGTAGAAATAAATGATAAAATTATTCCTATTTTAGAAAATGAACCAAATTTAGATATTGAAATAATAAATGAATACTCTTCTGAAACAGTTGCTTCTGAAAATGAATTTAAAAATATTTTACAAAAATCTGGTATAATAAAATTTGATGAATTAAGTGAATTAATTTCACTTCAAGTTCAAAACAGTAAAATGTTCCAGTCGAATAATCCAGCTTTTTTTACATTAGACAAATTAGAACAAAATGCATTGTTGACTAAATATGTTGATGAAGTATTAAACAATAACTCTAATCAGGTTACCTCGGAGAAATGTAAACGTCAACTAAATAAGGATAGAGGACGTTGTGAAAGCGATTTAAATCTACATGGAACCTTTGCACTTATTGGATGTTTTTCAGGACCATGGACATGTGCATTGGGTACTGTAGCTGTTGCGGCTACACATACAAAATGTATAAAAGAAGCCCAAGAAGATTATAATGATTGCTTAAAAGGTTACTAAATAAATGAAAAATAAATTTCAAATATATTCCATAATAGTTTTACTATTATATTTTTTACCAAAGTTGTTTAAAATAAAAGGATTTACTGAAAACATATGGTATGATATTATTTGTTTTATCTTAATTATTACTTTAGCTTTTTTTGAATCAAAAAAACTTATACAATTTGACAAGTTAAATAATACTAATAAATTTAAGCAAAGAATACTATTAGTAATTGCAGCATTAATTTTGCTTATAGCTGTTAAAATATATTTATAAACTAAACTGTTTGAGTTTTCATAAAGGTAAAATCCTCCATACTTAAAAAAAATTCAACTTTAAATTGTAGGTATAAAAGAGGCTACCTAAAACTTTTCAGTAGCCTCTTTTATTCATCTTCTTCAAATCCAACGCTGGTGCGAACATCTTGCTCGTGCAATAAGCCTAACATAAATAAACAATCAACCATATTACACCATGTTATTTGTAGCTAATGAAACCATAGAAATAAACGCAAATAAGAATGATTTTCCCTATGCCGTAAAAGTAACTGGTTCTAAACATCATGATATAAAGCAAAATTAGACGAACTGCAAATGCCTTTACATATAAAAGCCGAAGCTTTAAAACAGGAAATAACTGCTTTACAACAAACTGCCGAATGGCTAGAAATCGAGATACAAGAAAAATATGTTGGTACAAATGGGTTGGCAAACCAACTTACAAAAGAGCTAAAACAAGTAGAAGCTGATTTTATTTTAAATAATTTTGATAACGCCTATACGTGGACGTTGTTACCATACAATACCACTGCATTCGATAAAACATTTTACAAAGCAGTCTATGATAAAATGACTACCGAGCAAAAACAAACCCCAATAGGCAAGCAATATTTATTAGCATTGCAAAGCCAGCGTTTAACAAAAGGAGATACCTTTATTGATATTAATTTGTTAGACAAAGATTTAAAAGCAGAAAAATTAAGCGACTATTTTAATAAAGATAAAGAATATGTTTTGGTTGATTTATCATCGGTAAGCTGCCCTGATAGTAATAAAGCTTTCTATATTACCAAAATCTTTGCGGATAAAACAACTGAAAAATTACAAGTAGTCAGTATATTACAAAGCAACAATGCAGAATCTTACAAACATTTTGGCAAATTAAGTACTGATAATTGGGCAATGCTTTATGCAGAAAATTATGTGAATTCAAACACATATATTCAATATCAGGAAAATGCTACACCCACTTTTTTATTGTTTGATAAAACCGGAAAACTTGTTGACCGTTGGGTTGGCAGTACAGATCATCAGCAAAAGTTAGAACAGTATTTAGGTAAATAATGCCTGTAAGTTGTTTGTTACCAAAAAATATAAAAATGAAAAAATACCTACCTTACATATTAGCCGTTTTAGGCATCATTTTAATCGTTATTGGGTTTATTTATAGTTAAATTTACTAAAAAACGCCTGTTTCATTTTCTGAAACAGGCGTTTTTAATATCATAATATATTTACAATTAAATATTTTCGTTATTTAATTTACTATTCTTTTTACTGTAAGCAAAATAAACGATGATTCCCAGAACAAGCCAGAAAGCAGATAGCATCAATGCCAGTTTATCTAAGGTTAGTATAAGTCCGATATTAATTATAACACCTAAAATCACTATTAATTTATAAGCAGGTACTTTAAACGGTCGTTCAATAGTTGGTTGTCTTTTTCGCATGATCCAAACGGCAATACAAACCATTGTAAAGGCAAACAAAGTACCAAAACTGGTCATGTGCGCCAAGGTTGATATAGGTGTTAAAGCAGAAACGGTAGCTACTATCAATCCTAATAAAATGATTCCTTTATACGGTGTTTTTGTTGTTGGATGCAATTCGCCGAAAAACTTCGGGATTAATCCATCTTTAGACATTCCTATAAAAATACGAGATTGTCCCATCATCATTACCATAACAACCGAAATCAATCCAACCGTAGCAGCAATAGTAACAATATTACTTGCCCAATGTTTTCCAGCAATTTCAAACGCATAAGCAACAGGTGCTTTTATCGCTTCAGGATATTTCCCTAGTGGATCAAAATCAGAATAATGCATCATTCCTGTCAATACCAACGAAACCATAATATATAAAGCTGTACAGATCAATAATGAAGTAATAATGGCAAACGGAACGTCTTTTTTAGGGTTGATCGCCTCGCCTGCCTGAGTTGAAACCGCATCGAAACCTATATAAGCAAAGAAAATAGCAGCCGCTCCCGATATAATTCCTTGAAAACCGTATGCCGGAGCCATTTCGCCGCTTGTTTGTTTAATCATTGTTTGTTCCGGAATAAAAGGAATCCAATTTTCAGGAACTACATAAAACGCACCTACAATAACCACGAAAACTACTGCCGATGTTTTTAAAATAACGATAAAATTGTTGGTTTTTGCAGCTTCTTTAGTTCCTTTTACCAATAAATCGGTTACTAAAAGTACAATGATAAAGGCATGTAGATTCATTGCAAAACCTTCGCCTGTGTAACTTACGGGGTCAGAAGTAAGATAATCGGGCAGATGAATGCCGAACATCTTTAAAAATTTAGTAAAATATCCAGACCAGCTCACGGAAACCGCCATACTTGCCATGGCGTATTCTAATATCAAGCACCAGCCCAATCCCCATGCGAAAATCTCACCTACGGTTCCATAAGCATAGGCATAAGCAGACCCTTCTACAGGTAATATCGAAGCAAATTCGGCATAACACAAAGCTGCAAAAATACAGGCAATCCCGGCAATTACGAATGACAATGCCAATGCAGGTCCCGCGTTGTAGTACGCTCCCGTACCTGTAAGCACAAAGATTCCGCCACCAATAATGGCACCCACACCAATAGCGGTTAGACTCCATTTACCTAATATTTTTTTTAATCCACTTTTCTTAATATCTGCCTCGTAGGCACTTAAAGGTTTTTTTATCCAAATATTCGACATACGTTCGATTTGTTTTCTATCAATACCAAATATATATTTTTTTTATCAAAAAAATACGTCTTCTTTCTTTATAATCTTTGGCAACTGACGAAAAGCGAAAAATCGATACCAAATATTACGTTTTTGTTAAAATTTATAGAGATTTATTATCTCTGTTTCTCAACCAAATACTTCCAATATCTTTTAGGAACATGCTGTACGTGCAGCTTTATGTTTCTCCGGGCTTCTATGTTGGTGCTTTTAAAATACTGTTTCCACAAACGCTTGAAAAGTTCGTCGCGTTCGTCTAAAGCAATGGTTAAACTGTTGCTTTGTAAATTTTTCTGCTCTGTGGTATCAATTTCAATTTCTGATACAGCGACGGTATCATAATAAAATCCGTATTTGCGTTTTATATCGTAAATAATCCAGGGCATATCGGCATACCTATTTCTAAAAAACGACAATATCAAAGGCAGTACATTAAAATCGGGCTCAATGATTGCGTAGTATAATCCGTCGTTACTTTTACTGAAACGGATAAACGCTTTCATGCGGTGGCGTTCCCTGCTCACTTTTTTTAAGGTTTGATGGAAGTACAGCACTTGCGTATCGCCAAAATTTTCCAACACATCGGTATTTCCTTTGAACAATTCAACCATAATGTAATACGCAGCTTGCCATGCGACAGGATCTTCAGACACAAAAGCTCTGTAAATATCATCAGCGATCGATTTTCCAAATTTGCTTTTCAATCCTTTTTGAATACGTTGCGCTTTATCCACATCGGTAAAAATGGTTCTTTCGGGCAAAAATATATCGGGCTGAAACAAACCTTCGGCAACCGGTACGGCATGCCATTCCTTCATTTCGAAACACTCGAAAACACAACACAAAAATCCCTGATAACTGCCATCGAATATATAATTCATCTAAAACAATTTTAACTGGTTTTCGCCAATTTCTTGCTTGTATTTGCTGTTTCCCGTTTGCAAAATAATGTTTTTTAACTGTGGCGCGTATTTAAAACCCAAAGGCGCAACCGTATCGGCGCAAGTAATAAAATGTTTGGCGCGGTTGTAAGCAATTCCCATTTTTTTAAGCTGGTATTCGCGTAACTTTCCATATTTTCGGGCGGAAACAATTTTCATGGCAGAGCCTCTGCCAATTCCCGGAACACGAATAATGGTTTGATAATCGGCTGTATTGATATCAACCGGAAACAAATGTA
>CAMLFV010000147.1 GCA_946479395.1 uncultured Flavobacterium sp.
ATTGCCCGCTTTTCTATTGCTACCAACGAGGTTTACATTAACAAAACCACCAACGAAAAAATTACTTCTACAGAATGGCACAACCTTGTTTTTAGAAACAAAGCTGCCGAATTATGCGAAAAATATTTAAGCAAAGGCGATAAAATTTATGTGGAAGGAAAAATTCGCACGCGCAACTGGCAAACCGAAGACGGTACTACCAAACACACGACCGAAATTCAGGTTACCGAGTTTATTTTTCTGAACGTAAAAAAAGAAATTGATGCTAAAACCAAGGCAATGAAACATGCCGAGGAAGATAAATTGAACAATTTTGAAGTTCCTAAAATATCAGATTACGACAAATTAAACGATATTCCATTTTAATTAACTAAAATTTTTCCCATTTGGATCCCGACCCCGCCACATTACAATTACTTTTTATAACTTTTACAAGTTTTTGTTTAATAGCCTCCTTATTTTTTGTTGCATTATTTGCAGCCGTAGAAGTTGCGTATTTTTCAACCTCTAAAAATCGTTTTGAACAGCTTTTGGCATCTTTTCCGCACAAAGCAAAACTGTATCAAAAATTACTCGATAAACCCATAAAACTTCAAGTTACCATTAATTTAAGCAATACCATTTTCAAGGTTTTGTTCTTGTGGAGCTTGTTCGTAATCTACAACCATTTCTTTTTTACGCGCTTTTGGGGAATCATTATTGTAATATTAATCGGAACTTTTACGCTGGCATTATTCGGCGAAATTTACCCAAGAATTTACAGTTCGCGCCAATTAAACAAAGTAGTTGTTAAAACCATTAAACCTATTTATTTTTTCTGTACCGTTTTAACGCCTGTTACTTGGATTTTTAGAAAAACCAATCGGTTTATCATGGGAAAGATCGACAAAAAAGACGATTCGTTTTCTATGGAACAATTGTCACAAGCTTTGGAAATGACCGACTACAACCCCGCAAACGAAGACGAACAACGTATTTTAGAAGGAATCGCCTCTTTTGGATCAACCGAAGTTACCCAGGTAATGACTCCGCGTATCGATATTTTTGCGTTGAGTGACGATGAACTTTTTCATGAAATTCTCCCGCAAATTGTAGAGAAAGGTTACTCGCGCATTCCGGTTTACAAAGACAGTATCGATAATATTACGGGGATTTTGTACATTAAAGATCTGATTCCGTTTTTAGATAAAAAAGTTTTTCAGTGGACAATTCTTTTGCGCGAACCTTATTTTATTCCCGAAAGTAAAAAGTTAGACGATTTATTGACCGATTTTCAATCAGATAAAAACCATTTGGCGGTTGTTGTTGATGAATTTGGCGAAACCGTTGGAATTATATCGTTAGAAGATATTATTGAGGAAATTGTGGGCGAAATTGCCGATGAATTAGATGAAGACGATAAATTGTATCAGAAATTAAATGCAAATGTTTATATCTTTGACGGGAAAATATCGATTCTTGATTTTTGCAGGATTTTGGATATTGACGAAGAACCGTTTGAAGAAAGCAGACAAGATGCCGAATCGCTAGGTGGATTTTTATTGGAACAATTTGAAGATTTCCCAAAAGTCGATGATGTAATAACCTTTGAAAATTATCGTTTTAAAGTGATAAGCATTCACAAACGCAGATTAGAAAAAATTAAAGTAACCATTAATGAAAACCAGTAAATTTTTAATTCCCGCTATAATCGCATTGGCTTTAACAAGCTGTAAAGAAAATGCCATACCAAAACCCGATGGTTATTTAAGTTTAGAATATCCTACAGCGGCTTATGAAACTTATACCGAACCCGGAGGAAAGTTCAAATTCAACAAAAACAAATGGGCTGTTGTAAAACCCGATGAAAATTTCGCTTTTAAAATTGATTATCCAAAAATGAAAGCGAGTATTTACATGAATTACCGCCCGGTAAACAACAACCTGAATTTATTGTTGAAAGATGCACAGAAACTAACGTACAACCACACGATAAAAGCAGACGATATTCAGGAATCGATTTTTGAACATCCTGAAAAAAAGGCTTATGGCATGTTTTATAAAGTTATTGGCGATGCGGCAACCAACGTGCAGTTTTATGTAACAGACAGTACCAAAAACTTTGTGGTAGGCACGCTGTACTTTTATTCGAAACCAAATTTTGATTCTATTTATCCGGCTACGAAATACATTGAAGACGATATGAAAACCTTAATGGAATCTATAGAATGGACTAACAAATAACAAAAAAACTCTTGATTTCTCAAGAGTTTTTTGTTTAGATTATATTTTGCTTTGTAGTTGCTTTTTTATCTTTTTTGTCTTTACTGCAACATCCGTCTTTTTTCTTTTCAGCACCTTTTTTATCACCGCAAGATTTACCGTCTTTGTGAGATGAACAACATTTCTTTTGATCTGTTTTATCATCTTGGAAAACCATTGCCATTTCTTTAGAAACGTTGATATTCTCTACTTTATAAGCTCCGTTTGCAATTTCTTCTACCATTTTCTTGATAGCTTCCGGGTTTTGTTTTGCATCGTCGAACTCTACAGTAGCGGTTTTAGTATCAAAATCAACTTTAGCACTTTTCATGCCGTCCATTTTTGCTAATTTTCCTTCAATAACTTTTGCACATCCAACAGCACAAGACATACCTTCTACCTGAAATGTTGCTTTTTGCATAGTTCCGGCAACTTCTGTAGATGCTACTTTTTCAGTAGTTTCTGTAGTAGTTTCTTTTTGTTCGTTCGATGTTTGTTTACAGCTTACCATAAAAGCGGCAGCCATAAATAATAATGATAGTCCTTTTAATGTTTTCATATTTAAACTATTTAGTATTTGCAAAGATATTTATAAATTTAATATCAGTTACTACCTAATTGAAATTTAATAGGTAATGTAAATGTCGATTTTACAGGTTTTCCATCTATCTTAGCTGGTGTCCATAATTCTGTTTTACGTTCTAAGAATCGGGTAACTTCAAATTTAAAACCTCCATCAGTAGGTTGTATGTCACTAATGTTAATTTTTCCTTTCTCATCTACTTCAAAAATCACTTTGTAAGACGAATATTTAAAATTTCTGTAGTAAGTAGTATGTATATATTTCACAAACGATTCATAAAAAGCATTCAAACCTTCTTTAGGATACGCTTTCTCCATGCTAGCTATTTTTCCTTTATCTAATTTAACTGGTATTAAAACCGTTTGTGTATTTTCTAACCCATTATTCTTCCCTGAAATCCATTCGGTATTTTCTACAAACTTTTTTAATTCTTTATAAAAAAATGGAGCATAAGGATCCAATGAAGTTAATTTTACATTAGATAAACTATCTACATTCACCTGCATTGTAAACCCTTCATTTTCATAGTAGCTATAAGGAATAGATAATTTTTCTTCGAGTTGTTTTGTAAGCATTTCTATTCCTTGCTTTGGATAAGGAGCTACACTTTGTTGTGCATTTGTAATAATTGATTTTGAAAATAAAATTAAGAACAGTGTTTTTTTCATTATTATATTATGATTTATTGTTGTTTTAAAGTGTCAATCGATTTTTTATAAGCATCGTAATCTTCATCATCTTCTGCTAAATCTTCGTTTTTGTATTTACCCAGTTTAATATCCATTTTATCGCTGGTTCCGTTTACCGTAATTGGAATTCCGATGATTCCAAAAGGAGACAAGCCCAATCGCATACCAATATTCATTTTACCATCTAACGTAACCTGACCTTCTACTCGCGGACGAAAGCCTGCAATCTTGAATTTTGTTCGCTCAATGGTCATTACATTATTAGCGATCGATGTTTTAACCACCACATTTTTTACGTTGGCATCGCGCAAAGCATCGGTTTTTGTTTCGCTTGCAACTGCATTGAACAATTTAAAACCTTTAAACTGAATATTTTCTAAAATTAAATCGCCCGATCCTTTGATAGATTTCATGTTTGGATACATTTCTTTGTTTAATGTACCTTGTAACTGATATTTCAACGAAACCTGACCCGAAGCGCTTTCTGCAGCCGGAGCCATTTCACGGAACAATGCCAGTTGCTTGTAAGCTTTTTGAATATCGAACTGTTGGGCATCAATATCAAAATTAAACAAGGCGCTTTTGGTATTTATTGGTTGATACAAACCGTTCAGTAAAAACTGCGTGTCAATTAAACCGAATTTCGCTTCGTGCAATGCCAGTTTTTGATCGAACACTTTTAAAACGCCGCTTAAATTATCTAACTGTAAATCGTTGAATTTTACTTTTTGAGCGTTCGCCGTTAATTCAAAATCAATTTTATCGGGAACTAAAACCACGCTTCCACCAGAATTTGAAGCTGATGTTATTTTTGATGCATTTGGATTTGCCGGCAGCATAAACGAATTAACATCGATAAACTGCGATGTAACAGCCAATTTTCCTTTCAAGGTTGCATTCGGTGTTAAAAAATAATTGATGTAATTTTCCAGATCGCCATTTAAAACAAAGCTTTGTTTGGCGTAGTTCATTTTAATATTTTCTAACTTCATTTGTTTTCGGAAAAACTTGAATTTGCCTTCGGTGAAAACAAAATCGTGCGGAAAATATTCCGATTTTATATGAATATCCTTCAACAAAACAAAACCATGATTGTTAAGCGACGAAGGATCGTCTGATCGGCCTTTTCCTTTCAGTTTCACATCGGTTTCTAACTGTCCCGAAACACTCAATCCGTCAATTGCAAAAACTTTGTACAAATTGCCCAGATTCAGTTTTCCTTTGGTTCCGATATCGAACGTCAAATTATTAAAATTAAACAGATTGGCATCAACCATAAACGGTTCATTCGCCAAAACAAACGAAATTGGCAGTACGTTTACACGCAAATCGTTCAGCGAACCGCGTGGAGATGAAATATGCGTTTCCAAATTAATTTTTTCCAGCGGAAGATCGGGCAAGCTGTTGTAACGCAGATAACCGTTTTTAAGCTTCACGATGGATGTGGTAACAGGAATTTTGTTTCGATCCAAATCTAATCGTCCTTTTGCTTTGGTATCAACCGTTAATTGTCCGCCAAAATCGACTTCTTTTATAGGAAAAATCTTTTCTATGTTCGATAAATTCACGAAAGCCTTCAGATCAGTATCGGTATTAAAATCGATTAAATTATCAATTTTCAATCGGCCTTTCACATAATCATCGGCTGCTTTAATATCAATACTTTTAAGATCAACTTTTGTGGTTTTATAATTTCCACTGGTGTTTTCGGCATTCAAATCAAAAGCTAACTGATCAATTGCCAAAGGCATTTCGTTCCATTTAAAATAACCGTTTGTCCAATTTGCCTGCACATTAAATTTAGGAATCTCGGTAATTTCGGTAATTAAAATTCCTTGCTTGCTTTTAAAAGATTTTGTTGTGTAATTACCTTTTGCTGTTCCGTTTAAAACCACATCGCCTTTTAGCTGCATGCCCGAAATAGCAAGCGTTTGCCACAACTGTGTAACATTTAAATTGGCATTTAAATCGGCATCAACAAACATTGGAAATTTGTACATAGCTTTGCCTTTTGCCTGCCCCTTGCCCAGATTAAACGCAAATTCAGGAATTTTTACGGTTAAAGAATCTGGATTTAACTGTGGTAAGTTCAGTTCGGTTTTTGTGTGCAGATTTTCAACCGGAATGTTCTGAAACTGTTTGGCTGCGATTGATCCGTTGGCGATATCGAGCTTAATGTTTAAATCGGGATTTGAAACGCTGTCTTGCATTAATCCTTTTAACAACAAATGAATGTTCGATGTTCCTTTAAACGCCATACCATCATACCATTTCTGATATTCCTGCGGAACAAGCGAAAACAGATTTTCAAGCGATGCGTTGTTTGATTTTACATCTAAATTAAAATCGATTCCTTTTTCAAGAACCGCTACTTTTCCCAACACATTCAACGGTAAATTCGCCAAAAGTAGTTCACTTTTATTAAACTCAACCGAAACAGGATCAAGATTTACTTTTGTGTTTATTATTCCTTTCAACGGTTTGTGATCGACCAAAATACTTTTATCTAACCCAAAAAACAATGATTTAATATCGGCTTCGGTTTCAAAATTAATGTATTTTTCGGTCACCTGCACATCGCCGCTAATGTTGGTATTTTTAGTCTGAATTTTTATTTTAGATTGATCGTCCTGATACAATACATCGGTATTTTTAACGTGGATTTTGTTCAACGCCAAAGAGAAAGAACTATCGGAAGAAGGTTCAGGGGAAGGTTTAAAAATAGCGAACGAAAAATTGCCCAAACTATCAGTCACCACATTAAATTTCCCTTCGTTTACATACAATTTAGTAAACTTAATTTGATCTGAAAACAGACTGATTAAATCGATCCCTAAATCAACCGAATTGCTTTCAACCGTTTTAAGATTACCAAATTCTTTAGGCGCATTTATGCTTAAATCTTTTAACGAAACGCTTAAATTGGGGAAATTTGTAAAAAACGATACGTTTAAATCGGTAAAATTTACCGGAGTAGTAACAAATTCGGCAGCGGCATCTTTTACTGCTTTTTCTATTGGCTTTTTAAAAAGTTGCGGCGCAATAAGCACCAGACCAATCAACACCAACAGTGTAATTCCGGTATATTTAAGCCCTTTTTTTATTTTTGTGTTCATTTACAACGATACAATTTTTTTTGCAAAGATATGTAGTTGAAGGACATGTTAAGACTATTTATAATGTGATCTCTTAAAAATTATCGAGCAGCATGCGATTTTCGTTTCATTTTCGCCGATAGATTTTCTAGTTGAGTTTTTACTTCTTCAGCAAGATCATTTTGACTTATATACATTCTAATCT
>CAMLFV010000148.1 GCA_946479395.1 uncultured Flavobacterium sp.
GTATCCGTCGCCCATCCATGAAATCAATTGTCCATAATTAAACTCGTTATCCTTAAAAAACGGAATGGTTGTAGTGGTTGATTTAATATCGAACTTACTTGTTACGCCGGTTTCCAACAAAATACTCGGAGTATCGCGCACGGTAATATTCGGATGGAAATAGAAGATTGCTCCAACAATAACGCCCAAACCAATTTGTCCTACAACTTTAAATTTTCCTTTTAACCCTTCTTTATCTTTCTTAAAAACCTTGATGTAATCGTCTAAAAAACCAATAACACCCATCCAGATTGTGGTTAAAATCAAAACCAAGACGTAGATGTTTTCTAATCGAGCCAAAAGCAAAACCGGAATTAACGTTGCCATGATAATGATGATACCACCCATTGTTGGCGTTCCTGCTTTTTCGTTCTGTCCTTCCAATCCTAACTCACGTACGGTTTCACCAATTTGCTGTCTGCGTAAATAACTGATAATTTTTTTACCAAATATGGTTGATATCAATAAGGATAAAATAAACGCCATTCCCGAACGAAAGGTGATGAACTGGTACAATGCCGATCCCGGAAAATCGAACATACCATCTAAATATTTTAGTAAGTAGTATAGCATTTTACTTATTGAATTCGTTTAAAAATTTGATAACTTCCTCTAAATCGTTAAAGTGGTATTTCACACCTTTTATTTCCTGATAATCTTCGTGACCTTTGCCGGCAATTAATATAATATCGCCTTCTTTTGCCATTTTACAGGCTGTTTTTATGGCTTGGTGGCGGTCTTCTATTGTCAGGTATTTGTTGGTGTTTTGCGCTTCAACACCGGCTTCCATGTCTTTTAAAATCTCAAAAGGATCTTCGTTACGCGGATTGTCTGACGTTAGAATAACCGTATCACTCATTTCTGTTGCAATGCGCGCCATTACGGGGCGTTTTTCTTTATCGCGATTTCCGCCACAACCTACAACTGTAAATAATTGTTCGTTAAATGTGCGTATTTCGGCAATGGTTTTCAGTACGTTTTCCAACGCGTCTGGCGTATGTGCGTAATCTACAATTGCGGTTATTTTGGTTTTTGAAACGATAAACTGAAATCTGCCCGAAACACTTTTTAATGTACTTAAATGCAGCAAAACTTCTTCTTTAGTTAAGCCTAATTCTAAAGCGGTTGCGTAAATTGCCAATAGGTTTGATGCGTTGAATTTGCCGATTAATTGCACCCAAACTTCTTGATTATTCACGTTTAACAACATACCGTTAAACTGGCTCTCGATTATTTTTCCGCTAACATCGGCTACATTTTGTACGCCATACATTATTTTTTTCGCAGAGCAGTTTTGCAACATAAAAGCTCCGTTTTTATCATCGGCATTACTTATGGCAAAAGATGTTTTAGCTAATGAATCAAAGAATAATTTTTTTACGTTGCGATACTCTGCAAATGTTTTATGATAATCTAAATGATCATGTGATAAATTGGTGAAAATTCCACCTTTAAAAGCTAGGGCATCGGTACGCTTTTGAGCGATTCCGTGCGAGCTTACTTCCATAAAACAATAACTGCAACCCGCCTGAACCATTTGGTTTAAGTAGTTGTTTATTGATATAGAATCGGGTGTGGTATGCGTTGCAGGAAATTCTTCACTTCCTACCAATATTTTTACGGTTGATAACAAACCAACTTTATAACCAGCTTTTGTAAATAACTGGTGTAATAATGTAGCGATTGTGGTTTTGCCGTTGGTACCGGTTACACCAACCAAAGACAATTTTTCTGACGGATTATCGTAAAAATTTGCTGCGATAAACGCTAATGCTTCATTGGCATCGGCAACCTTAACGTAAGTAACATCATCTGAAAAAACCGATGGATCGTCTTCATAAACTATTGCAGTTGCACCGTTTTCAATGGCTTTTTCAATATAATCATGTCCGTTAGAAATAGTTCCTTTTTGTGCAATAAACACACAGTTTGGAGTAATTTTTCTTGAATCAAAGACAATATCAGAGATGTCTATATTGGTAGAACCTCTAACAGCATCTATCGATACTTTATATAATATGTCTTTTAATTTTTTCAACTTAATTCTAATGTAATTATTTGTTGTTTTGTAATTCTTTCTCCGTTTGGCACCGATTGCTTGGTTACTTTTCCAAAGCCTACAATTTGTACTTTTAAACCTAAATTTTCTAATATGGCTACGGCATCCATCGCCGGTAAGCCAACTACGTTAGGCATTGCAGAACCTGAATGTTTTACGTTTGCGTAATATTTTTTATAACTTTTTACTGCCGATTGCGACGGAGTTTCAATATTTTTAATTTCTTTCAACGAAGGCACATCGGTAAAAATCTTTTGTGCGATACGTTTAAAAACCGGTCCGGCAACATCGCCACCATAATAACTGTGTTTTGTTGGGCGGTGGATCACTACAATGCACGAATACTTTGGATTATCGGCAGGAAAATATCCAACAAAAGACGATGCATAATACATTCCGCCTCGGTTTCCGTAATTCATTTGCGCTGTTCCTGTTTTACCAGCCATTGAAAAATCTTTCGATTGTAAACCTTTTCCTGTTCCTCTTAAAACCACGTTTTTCATGATTGCCTGCATTTCTTTCACCACTTTTGGTTTTACAATTTGCGGGTTAATCACTTCTTTATCAAATATTTTAATAACATGGTTTACGTCGCGAATTTCTTTTACAAACTGTGGTTTTACCATTTCGCCATTGTTGGCTATCGAATTGTAAAGCGTTAACGTTTGTAAAGGTGTTACCAAAATACCGTATCCGTAAGCCATCCAAGGTAAAGCAATCTTACTCCAGTTTCTGTCGCCTGGCACAGGAATGTACGATTTTGGTTCGCCTTTAAGATCTAAACCTAAGGGGGCGTTAAAACCAAAATCTTTCATTTTATCTGTAAAATCTTTTGGATTGTCTTTATAAGCCTGATTAACTGCTTGTGTAACCACCGTGTTCGATGAAACTTCAAATGCGCGACCTAAAGAAATTTTTCCGTAACCACGTCGGTTCGAATCACGAACCTGTCTGCCCGAAAAAGTTACAATTCCATTATGTGTATCGTAAATTGTTGCAGTATCAGCTTTTCCATCATCTAACAAAGCTAAATATGATGCCAGTTTAAAGGTAGAACCCGGATCATGACGTTCTAAAACGGCATAATTTACTGTTTCACGGTACGATCCATCATCAATTTTTCCAAGGTTCGATATCGCTTTTACTTGTCCGGTATTTGTTTCCATTACTACCACCGTTCCGTGATCGGCTTCGTAATATTCCAAAGAACTTAATAAGGCGTGGTGCGCAATATCCTGAATGTAAACATCAATTGTAGTGGTTATGTCGTAACCGTCTTGCGGATCAATCTCGTTTTCGTCGTGAATTGGTTTCCAAAGATTTTTAGACATTTTCTGTACCTTACGCTTACCTTCTTTACCTGTTAAATAATCGGTAAAAGCGGCTTCTATACCTTTTCTTGTAATGGTTTTATCGTCGTTAACACGTTCGTAACCTATGGTTCTGTTAGCGATCATTCCCATTGGATATTCGCGTACATGTACTTGGTTTACAATCATTCCGCCTTTGTACTTGCCCAGATTAAACAACGGAAACGATTTTAGCTTCATGTACTGCGTGTAACTTAATTTGGTAGCAATATGTACGTAGCGCTTTTTGTTTGAACGTGCTTTGCGGAAATAAGACTCGTATTCGCCTGCTGATTTTTTTGGAATGAACTTGGCTAATGAATCTGAAAAACCGCGTATGTTTTGTTCGAAATGTTCGTTTGATGGTGAATAAGGATCAAAATAAACCGTGTACTTTGGAATTGATGTTGCCAGTAAACTACCATCGGCAGAATAGATATTTCCGCGATTTGCAGGAATAATCTCGTCTTTAATAGTTAAACTGTCTGCTTTGCTGCGCCATTCTTCACCTTCTTTAAACTGAATAATGCTCATTTTTAAAAAAATGGCAATACCAATGGCAAGCATTCCAAAGAAAACAAAGTAAATTCTGTTATTTTCGGTTTTCTTCGCTAATCCCATATCTCATACCACTTTTTTTCTTTCTCGATAACAACTTTTACTTTTTTTGGTGGAGTCGATGAAGGTAAAATCTGGTAAAATTCCATCTGTTTTGCCACATTCGATTCCATTCTTAATTGCATTAATTCTGATCTTTTGTCAACAAATTCTGATCGAAGTTCTTTAACCTGTTCGGTTAAATCTTTCACTTTCATCATTTTTTGTTCGTAAAAGTGGTTGTTTGCAATCAAGACCAAGGTCCAAAAAACAATATAGATTATAAAAAGCCAATTTTTTAACGATTGCCCTTCAACCAAAAATTTTGCTTTTATTATATTGTTTAATCCCATTTTACTTTTTTTCTGCTATTCTTAATTTGGCACTTCGTGCACGGTTATTCTGTTTAATTTCTTCTTCGGTTGGAACAATCAATTTTCCTATGGTTTCAAAAGGAACTTCAAATCTTCCGAAAAAATCGCGCTCTGGTTCTCCTTCAAACATTCCGTTTTTTATAAATCTTTTTACCAATCGATCTTCTAACGAGTGATATGATATTACGCTTAAACGTCCGCCCGGTTTTAGTATTTCTAACGATTGTTCTAAGAATTCTCTTAAAGCATCCATTTCCTGATTTACTTCGATACGGATTGCCTGATAAATCTGCGCTAAAATTTTATTGCTTTTATGCGCCGGTAAAAAACGCGAAAATATTTTTTTTAACTGTTCTGAATTTTTTATTGGTTCTTCTTTACGTGCGGTTACAATTGCTGCAGCCAAGCCGCGTGCGTTGTTTAATTCGCCGTAAGAGAAAAACATTTTGCTTAATGCAGCTTCGTCATAATCGTTGATTACTTCGTAGGCAGAAAGACTGTTGTTTTGGTTCATACGCATATCCAGATCGGCATCAAATCGAGTTGAAAACCCTCTTTCGGCAACATCGAACTGATGTGATGACACACCAAAATCGCCCAAAATTCCATCAACCTGCTTAATTCCGTACACACGTAAAAATCGTTTTATATAGCGGAAATTTTCGTTTATCAATGTAAAACGTTCGTCATCAATCGCATTTGCTAACGCATCGGTATCCTGATCAAAAGCAAACAATTTTCCGTTGGGTCCCAAGTGGCGCATAATTTCTTTTGAATGTCCGCCGCCGCCAAAAGTAACATCAACATAAATTCCATCGGGCTTTATGTTTAAACCGTTAACCGTTTCTTTTAAAAGTACGGGGTTGTGATATTCGTATTCGTTATGCTCCATAATTATTTATTGATCCCATCACTTCTTCGGCTAAATCGCCAAAGTCAATTTCTTCATCGTTTACAATTTGCTCGTATAAATCTTTATCCCAGATTTCAATCAGGTTAATTTTCGATGAAAACACCACGTCTTTAGAAATATTTGCGAATTCAACCAAATCTTTACTTATTTGCAAACGTCCGGCGTCATCGATATCCACTATCTTTACGCCCGCCATAAACTTGCGAATAAAGGTGTCTGCCTTGCGGTTAAAACGGTTTAATTCGTTTAATTTTTCTAACATTTTGTTCCATTCGCTCATTGGCCAAAGTTCTACGCACTTCTCATAAACAGAGCGCTTTAGAATAAAACCATCGCCAATTGAAATCAGTTGTTTTTTTAATGCAGCAGGTATCAACACCCTTCCTTTGGTGTCAATTTTACATTCGTATGTACCTACTATTGGTTGCATTAAATTTCTACATTAGATTAATTACAAAACAAAAGTAATTAAAATTTTACCACTTCCTACCACTTTTTACCACTTTGTTGATAAGTTTTTAATTAGGTATTGGTTTTTTGTAAGTGATTGATTATAAGGATTAAAATATTTTTTAAAGATTTTTAGGCAAGCGTAAAAAATATATAAGTATCTTTCAAAATAAATGTAGATTTACTACTTAAAAATGCAAAACATTTAAATAACTAAAAGGGTTAGGTTGGGTGGCTTAAATATCAATTAGTAATTAAACTACTTTAACTTTACACGATTTTTTATTAATATCGTATATTTGTACGAATTGAAATCGCATATATGGAGCGAAACATAAAAGAAGAAGGGAAATTTAGATACGTTGAAATTGGTGAAGGTACACCAATTGTTATTTTACACGGTTTAATGGGTGGGTTAAGTAATTTTGATGGTGTATCAGATTATTTTCCTAAAAAAGGATATAAAGTTGTATTACCAGAATTACCAATTTATACCTTAAATATATTAAAGACAAACATAAAAGCTTTTGCAAAATTTGTACACGATTTTGTAAAACACAAAAAATACGATAAAATTATTTTATTAGGAAACTCGTTAGGTGGTCACATAGCGTTGTACTTTACCAAAATGTATCCGCAGTTAGTAGAAGCCTTGGTAATTACAGGTAGCTCTGGTTTGTACGAAAGTGCAATGGGCGATTCTTACCCGCGCCGTGGCGATTACGAGTTTATAAAAAAGAAAGCCGAAGATGTTTTTTACGATCCGGCGGTTGCTACCAAAGAAATTGTTGATGATGTTTTTACAACGGTTAACGACCGTATGAAGTTGATAAAAACCTTGACAATTGCAAAGAGTGCCATTCGTCATAACATGGCGAAAGATTTACCAAAAATGCACACTCAAACTTGTATTATTTGGGGGAAGAATGATATTGTAACACCGCCTG
>CAMLFV010000149.1 GCA_946479395.1 uncultured Flavobacterium sp.
TTTCTGCGATAACTAAATATAAGTCTCAAAATGATGTGAAATTTAATGGTATTACATTTATTGCCAAAAATAGTATTAATGAATACCAAACAAAAAAAATGCGACTTCTTATTTTTAAAAAAGCTATTAATCCAACTAATTCATTAATAGAATCAGAAATTGTAGTTTTTGATATTCCAAAAAATAATTCTGGTAAATTAAATAAAGAAGATTTTAGATTAGAATTTGTTTTTAATCATATAATTGAGCTTAAAAAAGACGAAGAAATTTACATTGGTTTAGAACTTATACCCAATAATATAGAAAATATTAATTTGAAAGATGGTGTAATGTTTGCTACAGTCAAGGAAATGAATAACCCAAATTTAGAAACAAAATTATATCCTTTTCTCTTTAATGACAATTTTAGAGGGAATTATTATAAAGAAGTACCATTAAAAGAAGATTTATATTTTGAACTTAAAGTTGTAAAATAAAAATTGTAACATTTTTTTTGAGATTCTTCCTTCGTCAGAATGACATTTTAATAGGATTTGATTATTAGAGGACAAACAAAAATCCGAGTTTTAAACTCGGGTTTATTTATTTCCGGTATTTCTACGTTCGTTTCGTAGCGGACGTTGTTCGGTAAATTTCTTTTTAAAATCTTTGCGATCTTTAGTTGGTGCAGGGTTTTTATTAACCAAGGGTTTATCGGTTTTTGGTAAACTGCCTTCTTCGGTTTTTGTACTATCGCCAATTAAACGGTTTAGTTCGTCCATTTCGGCTTTGGTAATTTCGCGGTATTTCCCCACAGGCACATCTAACGAAATATTAATAATGCGGATACGTTTCAAGGCAACAACCGTATAATCAAAATATTCGCACATTCTGCGGATTTGTCGGTTTAAACCCTGCGTTAAAAAAATACGGAACGTAGTGCTGCTTATTTTTTCAACTCGACATTCTTTTGTAACCGTATCTAAAATAGGAACACCAGCACTCATACGCTGAATAAAACGGTCGGTAATTGTTTTATTAACGGTAACAATATATTCTTTTTCATGGTTGTTGCGGGCACGCAGAATTTTGTTTACAATATCGCCATCGTTTGTCATGATGATTAATCCTTCCGAATCTTTATCCAATCTTCCCACAGGAAAAATTCGTTCGGGATAATTAATAAAATCAACAATATTTCCACGAACCGATTGATTGGTAGTACATTCAATTCCGGCAGGTTTGTTAACCGCAAGATAAATTTTTGGTTCTTCTTTTTCTGTAACCAATGTTCCGTTTACACGAACTTTATCAGTCGGCAACACTTTTGTTCCCAATTCCGGAATTTTTCCGTTAATGGTTATTCTGCCTTGTTCCAACAGTTTGTCGGCTTCGCGACGTGAGCAAAATCCAACTTCCGATAAAAATTTATTAATGCGTATTCCTTCCTGATCCATTCTGCAAAATTACGATTTAAAGCGGTTGTTTTCTAAAAAATAAACAATTTGTTCGTTCACATCGTCGCTGTACAAACTGTGTCCTAAATCATGCGTAGTGTAAAGCGGAATTTCGGGATGTTTCTCTAAAATCTCCAAAGTATCGCTGTACGGAACAACTTTATCTTCTTCATCATGAATAATTCCAATAGGCACGTTTATCTGATCGACAAACGAACTACTATTAAAATCAGTTGGATCAATAGAAAAGCGTTTAGAAAATTCTTTCAAAAAACCTTGATAGGATCTATGGGAAAGTGAAATTAGGTTTCGATAATTTTCGGTAATTCGTAAAAAACGATTGGGAGCACCTAACGATACAATTTTTTTTACAAAAGCGGGTTTAAAAGTCGCCATATAATAAAACATCGTCATGCCGCCCAAACTGTGACCAATTAAAAAATCGGGTTTAAAATGGTTGCAAACTTCGTTTACAAATTGGCTGTATAAAACGGCATTTAGTTCTTTGCCGTCACTTAAACCCTGTCCTGGAGCATCTAAAGCTATAATTCGGTAATTGTGTTGCTTAAGAAAATGAATCACGCCTTGCCAACGATTTGCGTTACTTTCCCAGCCGTGAATAAGTAAAATGGTTTCTTTTTCGCCAAACCATTCGTACGTTTGAATATTGTGCTGATCTACTTTTAGTTTTTTCATGGAACTTGATCCCAAAAAAGTAGGCAGCGATTTTAAAACACCTTCCCGTGGAACAGAGAACAGCGTATAGGCAGTATTTGCTGCAAATTTTGCATTTAAGTAGTGCAACGAATTAATGTACAAACCAAAACCTTTTGTAAGAAGCGTGTATTTTAATCTTTTGAAAAACCCCATAAAAAAAGCCTCTATTAAATTAGAGGCTTAAATTTATTTTAAATTTTTGATAATTGCATCAATTTTTTCTCTTTCTTCTGCTGCTAAAGCTGCATCAACCAAAATACGACCACTGTGTTCGTCTGTCATAATTTTTTTACGGGCAGCAATTTCAACCTGAACTTGTGGTGGAATGGTAAAGAATGATCCTGCCGATGCACCACGCTCTATAGAAACCACAGCCAAACGGTTTTTAACGCCGTTTCTAATTCTTCTGTATGCATTTAACAAACGGTCTTCAATCGCGGCTGCAAATTCTTCAGATTTTACCAACAAAGCTTTTTCTTCGCGTTCTGTTTCTGTTAAAATACCGTTTAATTCGTTTTCTTTATGCTTTAAATGGCTTGTCTTAGTATCTAATTTTTCAGATGTCTGTGCAATTAAATTCTTTTTATATTCCATATTAGCTTTAAACTCTTTAATGTGTTTTTCAGCCAATTCAATTTCTAACGTTTGGTATTCAATTTCTTTTGTTAAAGAGTTGAATTCGCGGTTGTTACGAACATCTTTTTGTTGCTCGGTGTATTTTTTAATTGCCTCTTTGTGCGATTCAATTTCGTTTTTCTTCGTTTTAATCTGCTCTTCAACAGTTTGTACTTCGTTGTTAAGCTTTTCTAAACGAGTGGTAAGCCCGGCAACTTCATCTTTTAAATCTTCAACTTCAAGAGGTAATTCGCCTCTCATGTTTCTAATTTCATCAATTCGAGAATCAATCAATTGTAAGTCGTATAACGCTCTTAATTTTTCTTCAACAGTTTCTGCTTTCTTTGCCATATATTATAGGTAGTTAACCGGATTTGTTTTAATGCTTGATAAAATAATTGCAAAAGTACGTATTTTTTTTGATAGATAATCAAAAATATAATTTTTTACGTAACGTTCACTTTCAAAATGACCAACATCGGCTAATAAAATGCTGTTTTCTGCCTGAAAAAAATCGTGGTATTTTAAATCGGCTGTAATTAAAACATCGGCATTTTGAGCTTTGGCAGCAGCAATTGCAAAACTGCCCGAACCGCCTAAAACCGCCACTTTTTTTACTTTTTTATTTAAGAAATTTGAATGACGAATGCCGCCGGTTTCAACTTTGTTTTTTACCGATTGAAGAAAATCGATTTCTGAAATTTCATTTTCTAATTCGCCAATCATTCCTAAACCGATATTTTGATATTGGTTTTCTAATTTCGTGATTTCGTGTGCCACTTCTTCGTACGGATGACTTTCAAACAAGGCTTTTAAAATGTTGTTTTGCAGATGTTTTTCAAAGGTAACTTCCAATTTGATTTCTTCCACTTCGGTAAAAACATTTTGCGTACCAATTACCGGATTACTATCGTTATTTCCTGTAAAAGATCCAATACCAGCCGAAGTAAAACTGCAATCGTAATAATTTCCAATAGCTCCAGCACCGGCATAAAATAGTGCTTTTTGAACATTCGTTAAATGATCTTTTGGAACAAAAGTGGTTAGTTTATAGATGAAATCCTGCTTCGGAATCAAGATTTTGTTATTGATCAACCCTAAAGTATCGCACAAAATTTTGTTTACTCCCAGTTTATGATTATCCAACCCGGTGTGAACCGCGTAAATGGCAACGTCGTTTTTAATGGCTTTAATAACCGCACGTTCCACATAATTTTTACCGGTGATTTTCTTTAAGCCCGAAAAAAGTATTGGGTGAAAACACACAATTAGGTTGCAATTTTTTTCAATGGCTTCGGCAACAACGCTTTCCAAAGCATCGTGACAAACCAAAATACCTGTAATTTTTGTATTTACATCGCCAACAAGCAAACCTACATTGTCAAAATCTTCGGCATAGGCAGTGGGAGCCATTTCTTCTAAAATCGGAATAAGTTGTTTTAACTGCACAATATCATTTTTAGTGTATTCAAAGATAAAAATAATCGTTATTTTCGTACAAAATCTTATGAAATTATTCTTAATGAAATATTTACTCTTTATTTTTATAACTACGCTCTTTATGAGTTGTACAAAAGAAAAAGATACCATCGCTGAAATGAATGCCGATGATTATACCATTGAATGGATGAAAATTGATTATGATTCAATTAAAGGATTGGATAGAAACTACGAATTAATTGAATTGTTTATACCAAAAGATAAAAGTAAGGATACGTTACGAAATCAGGTTAAGTTTTATTATGATGGTAAGTTAAGTGAAGCGTATAGCCAATATTATGATTTAAAGGTTGAACCAACAGAGAATCAACATTTATATAAAGCAAAAATTAAAGTACATTCAGAATATTCTAATTTATCAATAAGAGGAAGATATGCTGATTTCTTTTTTCTTAATTTTTACAAAGACAGTACAAGTATAGGAACGAAAAACTTTGAAAATGTTGATGAATTTGAAATTGAGTTTATAAATTTTCATAACGATAGATTTGAAGGTGTTGTAACAGAGTATTTTATTAGAGATACTATAATTAACAATTTGAATGATAAAGTAAATATGCGAACTATTCAAACGGTTTTAACTAATAAAGAAAATATGGCGGGCCTTTTTATAGAGAATGGACCTTTTTTTAAAGAGCGTAAAATTAGTTTAAAAGACTATAAAGCTAAAAATTAATGAAAATCCTACGCAAAATATTATTTCCGTTTTCGTTGATTTATGTAGCTGTAACCAGTTTACGAAATTTTTTGTACGATAATGGAATTAAAAAATCAACTGCTTTTAATTTACCAATTATTGCTGTAGGAAACCTGTCGGTTGGTGGAACGGGCAAAACGCCCATGGTTGAATATTTAATCAGACTTTTATCAGACAGATACAATTTAGCGGTTTTAAGCCGAGGCTACAAACGAAAAAGTAAAGGTTTTTATTTGGCAAATGCTGCTACAACAATAGAAGAAATTGGAGATGAACCTTTTCAGTATCATTCAAAATTTAAAAATATTCATGTAGCCGTAAATGCCAATAGAGTAGAAGGAGTTACCAAAATTTTAGAAGCTTTACCTAAGACTGATATTGTCTTGCTTGATGATGCTTTTCAGCATCGAAAAATTAAAGCAGGTTTTTATATTATGCTTACCGCTTACAACGAATTGTTTTACAACGATTTAGTTTTGCCTGCCGGAAATTTGCGTGAATGTAAATCGGGAGTAAAAAGAGCCAGTGTTGTGGTTGTTACTAAATGTCCGAAAGATTTATCGGAAACAGAAATGTATCAAATAAAAAATAAAATTGACATTGATAACGATAAAATTTTCTTTTCAACGATTAGTTATAATCATTCGGTAACAAATAATATCGAAGAAATTAAAATTTCTGATTTTAAAAATGATTTTATAGCTGTTGCCGGTATTGCAAAACCGGAATATTTTTACGACTATTTAAAATGCAATAAAAATGATTGTTTAACATTTCCTGACCATCATTTCTTTTCAGATCAAGATATAAATAACATCCTACAAAAAGCAAATAATCGAAAAATCATCACTACCGAAAAAGATTATATGCGCTTGCAGAATCTTCTGCCAAAAGATCAGTTGTATTACTTACCAATTGAGATGGAATTCTTAAAAGATTCAGTGGTTTTTGATACGGAAATAAGAAATATAATTGTTTAAAAAATATTTCTTCTACAAATGAATTATTTTTGTTGAGATATACTTTTTTTTGATAATTTTAACAAAAATTCAATTACACTAAAAACCCATGTTAAAAACACTACTTTTGTTTACTACATTAATTTGTAGCTTGTCTTCTTTTGGTCAAAAAATATCACTTTACAAACAATTTTACGGTAGTTATGATTATACAATGCTTGGAAACACAATGAATGTACAGGCAAATGGAGATCCTAATTCCTGTGATATTTTAACCGAATCATCGGCAACACTTAATATACCCGGAAACAAAGAAGTAGTTGCAGCTTATTTGTATTGGTCTGGTAATGGAAACCAAAAAGAAGCTGATTTAAATGTTAAATTAAACGGTATTGATGTAGAATCTGAACGCCTTAATCTTTTAGCAGCAGGTGCCGATCCAAACTTTGCGTATTTTTCGGCTTTTGCAGATGTAACGCATATAGTAAAGCAATTTGGCGAAACAGAATATACACTATCTGAATTAGATCTAACAAAACATATAAAAAAGTATTGCGGTGGTAATTATGTAGGATGGGCAATTGCGGTGGTTTATAACGATGAAGATATTGAAGATAATTTAGTTGCAATTTATGACGGTTTTGAAAGTTTAGATACAGGAAATCCCATTATTAATATTATTTTAGATGGTTTTAGAATTACAAATGCGGCAAATTCAAAAATATCTTTTTTGGCTTGGGAAGGAG
>CAMLFV010000150.1 GCA_946479395.1 uncultured Flavobacterium sp.
TGCGGCCTCCTGCTCCCAAAGCAGGCGCGATAACCGGGCTACGCTACACCCCGATAAAGCCTTAATTGCGAGTGCAAATGTAGATAAAATTTTTATTTATAGCGAGTTTTTGTTTAAAATTTTCAAAAAAAAAATTACTATAAAAGCAATCAATTACGTGATAGCTATTTAAAATGAAACTTTTTTTTAAATGCATACATAAATATCTATTTTTGTACACGTAAAATTTGAATCTAACTAAAATATGTCAACAACTATAGAAACACTAAAATGCCTTATCATAGGCTCTGGACCTGCGGGTTATACAGCAGCAATTTACGCAGCACGTGCAAATATGAATCCCGTTTTGTATCAAGGTATGCAACCAGGCGGACAATTAACAACAACGAATGAGGTTGAGAATTTTCCTGGATATCCAGATGGCGTAACCGGGCCTGAAATGATGATGCAATTACAAGCACAGGCAAAACGTTTTGGTACCGATGTTCGCGATGGTTTTGCTACGAAAGTAGATTTATCGGGCGAAATTAAAAAAGTATGGATTAACGATACTATTGAAATTCATGCTAAAACGGTAATTATTTCAACTGGTGCAACAGCAAAATATTTAGGAATTCCTTCTGAACAACATTACCTGCAAATGGGTGGTGGTGTATCGGCTTGTGCCGTTTGCGATGGTTTTTTCTACCGTAATCAAGAAGTAATTATTGTAGGTGCGGGCGATTCTGCTTGTGAAGAAGCACATTACTTATCACATTTATGTAAAAAAGTGACCATGTTGGTTCGATCTGAAAAATTCCGTGCATCAAAGATCATGGAAGATCGTGTTAAAAATACTCCGAATATTGAAATTTTAATGAGTACTGAAATTGATGAGGTTTTAGGTGACGGGCAAATTGTTAACGGAGTTCGTGTGGTGAATAATGTTACCGGTGAGAAAAAAGAAATTGCTGTCACTGGTGTTTTCGTTGCAATTGGTCATAAACCAAATACCGATATTTTCGCAGGTCAGTTAACTATGGACGAAACAGGATATTTAATCACCGAAGGCAAAACATCTAAAACAAATGTTCCAGGTGTTTTTGCTTGTGGCGATGTACAAGATAAAGATTACCGTCAGGCAATTACTGCAGCTGGATCGGGTTGTATCGCGGCTTTAGATGCCGAACGTTATATAGCAAGTTTATAATTTTATACTAACAGGCGGCTTCGGTCGCCTTTTTATTTTATGTTGCAGGTTAATCAACTTTCTTTTTCGTACAACAACAGTCAAGTTTTAAGCGATGTCAGTTTTCAACTTAAAGCTGGAAATTCGTATGCATTGATAGGAGCTAGTGGTAGTGGAAAATCAACTTTATTGAAATTAGTTTATGGTCTGTTAGATGCTGATTTTGGTTCGATTTTTTGGAACGATAAACAGGTTTTAGGACCGGCTTATCATTTGGTTCCCGGAATGGACTATATGAAATATCTGGCACAAGATTTTGATTTGATGCCTTTTGTTTCGGTTGCCGAAAATGTGGGAAGGTTTTTATCGAATTTCTATCTGAAAGAAAAAAAGAATCGAATTGATGAATTGCTGGAATTGGTCGATATGACTGATTTTGCAGGCGTAAAAGCCAAGTTTTTGAGTGGAGGACAAATGCAGCGAACCGCTTTAGCACGAGTGTTAGCATTAGAACCCGATTTTTTGTTGTTAGACGAACCTTTTTCTCATATCGATCCATTTCAAAAAAGAAAATTAGCAACACAGCTTTTTCAGTATTGTAAACAAAAAGGAATTACTATTCTTTTTACATCGCACACGCCCGAAGAGGCATTAATGTATGCCGATGAAATATTGGTTCTACAAAACGGAAATCTAATAGAAAAAGATACACCACAAAATATTTACGAAAACCCGAAAAGCGAATACATAGCTCGATTAACCGGCGATGTAAACATCATTCCTGCTCGTTATTTAGGACTGAACAACACTGAAGTTTTGTATGTACGACCACATAAATTACAAATTTCTAAAGATGGATTTGAAGTTAAAATTAAACAGTCATATTTTACCGGAAAGAATTATTTGATCTATGCTGTTTTAAATGATTTAGAAATTTGTTTTGAACATAGAGTTGCTTTACAACCAAACGAACTAGTTCTTATTTCAGTTTTAAAATAAACTAAAGTCACTGTAATTAATAATTTCCTATCTTTAAATTATAAAACAAAGCAATGAAAAAAAGTGTGGTTTTTATGGGAATGGTTATGGCACTCATTATGGTGGTTATGGTGCCACTATTAGCCTATCTGTTTACCCATAAAAGTTGGATCATAGATTTAAGCGGGAAGAATGAATTGGGCGATGCCATTGGCGGAACCACTGCACCAATTATAGGGACTTGCGGTGTGGTTTTTACCTTTATGGCATTTTATATTCAGTATGAATTCAACAAAAGGCAGAGTGAGATTTTACAATTGCAGGTTAAAATAAACATTCGCCAATCATTAGAACCCTATTTTATTTACTTGATTGATAGTTTGAAGAAGTTCAAGCTGGAAAATAATTCCAACAAAAAAATCAAATATAATGGTGAATATATCGAACCTGTAAATCCCGGCGATGCCATTAAATTAAAATATCAGGTATCGAATGTTTTTGTAAGCATTGTTGATTTTAAAGAAGACCATCATACCATAAAAAATCTGCAGTTAAGCGATTTGTTTGCTTATGAAAAAGAAATTGCCTTCAGCGAAAATGTAATCGACGAATATGTTTTCCATGTAAATACCATTTTCAAGTTTTTGGGCTACAACATGGAAATTGATAATGGCGAAGACAAGAACGACATTATCGAAGAATTTTTATTTAAATACTTGTCAAGTTTATCTATTAACGAAATTCATTTTAACCTGTATTATTTATTGATCTTTCATACTGATTTAGCGGTAAGCTGCCGAAATATCGTGCTGAAATCAATTGAAAATTTACCTACAGATCGTAAAAAACAATTTTTGCTGAATATCTTTGAATACAAAATAATCGGATAGATTTCAACTTTACTTAACGCTTAATTTTGTCGTTACGCATTAATAATGCTATTTTTGTGGGAAAAGAAGATCAATGACCCGTATTATTTTTGCCCGTGTATTATTATTGATACCCTGTACGCTTTTTGCCCAAACAAAGCCGTCTAAAGAATATACCACTCATTTAAATGCCGCTAAAAACCACAATGTAGGTTTGGTAAAAGATAAAGCACATTTAAATAAATTGGTAAAACAAGGCAAATTGGTGGCAATTAAGCAACGTGGTTACGGCTACCGTATCGATAAATTAACGCACAGCCATGCGTATCTGGTTCCTAAAGGCAGAACCGTTTTAAATGCCATGGCTCGAGATTTTGTGAAACTTGCCGGACAAAATTTCTTTGTGGTAACCTCGTTAACAAGAACCGAAGCAGACCAAAAACGTTTGCGCCGTGTAAATTCAAACGCATCTTCTAATGACAGTTCGCATTGTTTTGGTGGTGCAATCGATATCTCTTACATCCGTTTTAATCATAAAAAACAAGTGAACGTAAAATTAGAGAAACATCTGGAAACAGTTCTAAAGCAATATCAGGCAAGCGGTAAAATTTATTTTGTAAAAGAACGTCAGTCGCGTTGTTTTCACATCATAATTAGGTAAATTTATTAACTTAAAAACAAGTTTATGGATTTGCATTCGGGCATGCCTTTTTGGGTGGTGTTAAACCCACTGTACAATTATTACAATCCGCTTAAAAACAATATCGAAACGTACACCGTTATCATTGGTTCGGGTATTACCGGAGCTTTGGTGGCGCATACGTTGTGCAGTTTGGGCATTCCGTGTGTTGTGGTTGATAAACGAACTATTGGTACCGGAAGCACCGCAGCTTCAACTGCGCAATTGCAGTATGAAATCGATGTTCCTTTGGTGGATCTTATTGAAAAAGTCGGAGAAAAGCAGGCAATCGATGCTTATAAATGTTGTTTACAGTCGATCACCGATGTTGAAAACGTATTTAAATCAATCGGAAAAAATCCTGATTTCGAGCGTGTTCCTACCTATCTATTGGCTTCAGACAGATCCGGTAAAAAGTTGTTGCAAAAAGAATTCGATGCTCGAAAAAATGCCGGACTTCCTGTTGAATATTTAGAACAAGATGTTGTAAAATCCGATTTAGAAATTGATGCAAAAGCAGCTTTGTATAACGATACTTCTGCCCAGCTTGATTGTTACAAGGGCGCAACCTATATTTTAGATCATTACTTGCAAAAAAAGAAATTACAGCTGTTTTCGCATACGTTGATTGAAGATTATATTGAAACCGAATCAGGTTACGAACTAGTTACCGAGTACGGCAGTAAAATCACTTGTAAAAATGTGGTAATTGCCGCAGGTTACGAAGCTGGCGAGTTTCTTCCTAAAAAAGTAATGGATCTGCTTTCTACTTTTGCTATTGTTTCGCATCCTGTCGACGAAAAATACATCTGGAAAAACAACGCGTTGATTTGGGAAACCAAAACGCCTTATTTGTATATGCGTACCACGAACGATAATCGAATTATAGTTGGCGGAGAAGACGAAGATTTCAATAATCCCGATAAACGCGATAAATCGTTACGAAAAAAAGCAGCGATTCTTGAAAAGAAATTCAAAAAAATGTTTCCCGAAATTCCTTTTGTAACCGATATGTCTTGGGCGGGAACGTTTAGCGCAACCGCAGACGGACTGCCGTATATTGGCACGTATCCCAACAAACCCAACATGTATTTTGCTTTGGGTTACGGCGGCAACGGCATCACTTTTAGCATGATTGCAGCGCAGGTTATCGGTAATTTAATTACGGGTAAGGCAGATCCTCGTGCCGAATTGTTTGGTTTCGATCGATCTAAACGTTAAGCAGATTCCAAAATGGCAGCTCCAAAACCTAAAAAATACGTTCGCAAACGTGCACCTAAAAAGAAAAAGGTTGCCCTGTGGAAATGGCATGTTTTGGCGTATTCACTGCTTATTATGGCTTTTTTGATTTTTCATTACCGCGATGGAATCGGTTATTTTGTGACCGATTTGTATGAACGAATTTTTAAGAAGGAAGATAGTAAGGAAGTAACCGTTCACGATTTCCGAGCAATGGAGATTTTAGATAAGCACAACGATCATTTGTTTGGATTTGATGTCTCGCATTATCAGTACGATATCGATTGGAAAGAAATTGATTCGTTGTACGGAAAATTTGCGGTTGATTATGTTTTTTTACGATCTACCATGGGAACCGATGGGGTAGATGCCAAGTTTACGTACAATTGGAAAAAAGCCAAAAGCAGATTGTTGGTTCGTGGTGCGTATCATTATTATCGCCCCGATGAAAACAGTACATTGCAGGCGCTAAACTTCATTAAAAATACGCCTTTGGAACCCGGAGATTTTTTTCCGGTATTGGATATTGAGGAACTTCCAAAAGAACAATCGAAAGAGAAAATGCGCGAAGGGTTGAAAAATTGGTTGCTTATTGTAGAAAAACATTACGGCGTAAAACCTATTATTTATTCGGGTGCCAATTTTTACGAACATCATTTAAAAGAACATTTTCCCGAATATAAAATCTGGATTGCCAAATACAGTTTGTTCAGCGAAAAAATGAACGACGATTGGCATTTTTGGCAGTTTACGGATAAAGGCACCGTAAACGGCATTGAAACAAAAGTGGATTTGAATATTTTTAAAGGTGACCGTTACGATTTAAAACAGTTTGTTATTCAGTAGCTAATCGGATTGTGTTTTGTAACACCTGATTTCTATTTTGTAGCACCCGATTTGTGTTTTGTAGCACCCGATTTGTGTTTTGTAGCACCCGATTTGTATTTTGTAGCCCCCGATTTCTATTTTGTAGCACCCGATTTCTATTTTGTAGCCTCCGATTTTTATTTTGTAGCACTCGATTTGTATTTTGTAGCACTCGGTTTGTATTTTGCACCAACCGATTTGTATTGCTACTGACCCGATTTGTGTTGCTCTGAATTATTATCGCTGGCGCGAGCATCTTGCTCGTGCAATTATAGAATTTCATTAACGATTTATATCTATCTTTAAAATATCCTTAAAATCATCACAATAATTTCTTGCGCTGCTGTACTTCCATTCCCAAGGTTCAGTTACAAAACCACTTTCCACAGGATTTTGATGTATATAATTTAATTTTTGTTCAAATACTTTTAAGGACCATATTTGAATTGGTTGATTATGTTGTTGCCACAATTGATAATTCTTTACATTCGAATTTTTTCCTCCTGCGTTAGCAAACATCCATAACATCCATTCTTTTCTACTTTCCTGATTGTTTTCTTGAATTGCCTTTATAATTTGTCGAGATGTAAAACCTTTAAAATCTCTTATCAGTTCTGATGGTTTACCGTCTGCTGAACGAAATATTAAATGTATATGACTTGGCATTATGCAGTAACCAAAAATTTCCATTCCTTTATTAGTCCTGCAATAATCTAGTGCTTTAATTATAATATCAAAATATGCTATTCTTGTAAAAAGATCGATCCAATAAACAGTTGCAAAACTTATAAAATTGTAGGCTTCCCCTTTTTAGTACAAGTTAAAAGTATACAATATAATACAAAGTT
>CAMLFV010000151.1 GCA_946479395.1 uncultured Flavobacterium sp.
TTGTCGTTTACTTTGTTGTTAACGATCAGCTTGTCTTTTATTCATCACGATAAACCTGAAATTCTGTTACAAAACTGTGCCTATTTATTGTTAGGTGGATTGTTTTATACAATGATATCTATCGTTTTCTATTTTATTAAACCCAACCGATATATAAATCTTGAAGTTGCCGAATGTATTGAAATTACAGGTGAATATTTAGAATTACGATCTAAGTTATGGATTGAAAATGCAGATCGTGAAAAAATCAACCGACAAATGTTGGAAAAGCAGGTTCGTATCAACGAATTGCACGAACATATTCGCGAATATCTGGTTTACAATAAGGCACGTACATTAAACTCTAACAACAATCGAAAACTATTGGTTGCGTTGTCGTCATTGGTTGATATTTTAGAACTTGCCATGGCAAATACGTTCAATCATAAAGAGTTTATTGAGTTTTTTAAAGACGATGATTCTATTTTAGCCGAATATGAAACGTTGGCAAATAGTTTTTCGATTACCTTAAAAAGTCTGGCTTTTCATATCAAAACAAATAAAAAACACCATTCTATTGGGAATTTGGCTAACGATTTCAAAAAATTGAAGTTGCGGATAAACGATTATGTTAAAAATCAGAATATATCTATTTACGATGAAAATGCCGTAAACGTAAACAATTTACTTTTTTATGCCGATAAACAGATTGAAAAGATAAAAGGTTTGGAACGTGTGTATAAAGAGCGTGTAAACGCCGATGAATTAAGAGGAAAGTATCGTGATTTAGAAAAATTCTTCACACCTGAACATTACCGTTTAAAAACATTTTTAGATCATTTAAACTTTAAATCGTCCACTTTTAGATATGCCTTGCGCATTACTTTAACCATGTTTGTGGGATTGATTGTCGGCAATATCTTTAATTTCGAAAATGCCTATTGGATTTTACTGACTATTGTGGTAATTATGCGACCTGGTTACGGCTTAACCAAGCAACGATCTACACACCGTGTTATTGGAACCATTATTGGAGGAATTTTAGGAATTTCGGCTCTTATCTTAATTGATAGTAATATTGCGTTAAGTGTTCTGGCAATTATTTCGATGCTTTTGGGATATTGGTTTTCGGGTATCGATTATAAAGTTGGGGTAACTTTTGTAACCTTTTACGTAATTTTAATTTACGGATTGCTTACAGACAACGCCGAAACTCAATTGGTTTATAGGATTTTAGATACAGTTGTCGGTGCACTTTTAGCTTTTTTAGCTACCAGATTTGTTTGGCCAACATGGGAATTAAATTCTATGAACATTCATTTGGAAAATTCGCTGAAAGCCATAAAATTGTATATTATTGAAGTGAAGTATTACTATATAAAGAAAGGCGAACCATCAACATCATACAAACTGGCGAGAAAAAATGCTTTTATTGAAGTCGGAAATTTAATGGCTAGTTTCCAACGAATGATACAAGAACCAAAAGGTAAACAAGTTAACCGAGCAGAATTGTACGAGTTAACTGTTTTAAACCAAACACTGGTTTCGTCGGCAGCGAGTATTGGAACGTATATTCAGTTTCATAAAACAACAGAAGCTTCAAAAGCTTTTAAGTTGGTTATGGATTACATCAATAATAACTTAAGCCAGTCATTACATAATTTGGATTTTGATGCTGAAATAACGTCTGATATCGAAGAAGATTTTAAAATAAGTATTACCGAATTAAAAGCGATCCGCAGGCAGGAAGTAGAAAAGTTAGATATTGACGATGCATCTAAAATTCAAAAACTAGAAGAATCTCAGTTGATAATCGACCAATTAATATGGATGAGCAACTTATCTGAAAAAATTGAAAAAACAACATTAAAAATGAAATAAAAATCCGAAAAACACGCTGCACAGAAATAGTGTACAACTTTTTTTAGCAGTGTGTTTAAGCTCGGATTTTGTTTTTCCTTCAAAGATCAAATCATATCAGGAATATCAAAAGTGTTAAGTATTGATTCTTTTTTCAATTGCTTAAATCAGAATAAAATAGATTTCAATTAATCTGTTTTAGCATTACTGTAATATAATTGTCTCGATAAAAACGGTAATTCACCGTAATACTTCAATCGGTTTAAAAGATATTTTGGTACTTCCTTATTCTTTTTTTTGTAATATTCAATCAACGTTTTTTCGTTTCCTGATAAATCATTAGTCAAATAGTACCAATCGATTGTATCTTTCTGCAAATTGTAATTGGTCATAATATTTCCCCAGTTAAAAATCGAACAAAAGATCAAACTATAAAAAATGATCCATGACATTCTATCAATCAAGTAAAAATTTGTTCTTTTTTGATGGATTTTTAAATACGAATAAACCAAACCAATCAAGCAAATAATCAAAAATAAATACACGCCCAAACGTTTGTAAGTTAATCCCATTGCGTTGATGTAAACAGAATTTTGATAAAAAGCCGATGCTATTAAAAAGCTGTTTAAGCCGATCCAAATTTTTGTTAATCGAAGCAACCATGTATTGTTCTTTATAAAATTCAACGCATCTTTAAAGAAGAACAAAACCACCACCATTGCTAAGAAAACCGATGTGATGATTAAATAAATCTGACTGTGCGTTCGCGAACTGTATTCGGAAATATGCTGAATGGTTTGCTGTGCATTTTCTACATTAAAAACAATTACAAAGAATAACAACATGCAGTTTAAACTAACCAATGTGATGATTCCGCTACGAAATTCAAAATCAATTGGAATAAAATTAAACGACGGTTTTAAAGTGTTTTGCTGTTCTTTAGTGAAATTGAATTTTAGACTTTTATCGATGATTTTAATAAAATCGAATACCTTGATATGCCAAAACACAAAACTTATGTAAAAACCGAAGATGATGGTAAAGATGATTAAGCCGTCGATATTCCATTCGTAACGATTGTACCACTCACTTAACATATCGCTCGATGAAACATACAATCCAAAGAAGACCGACAAGATGCAAAAAGGCAAAATTATGTATGAGAAAATGGTGACCATTGTTTTTTTAGAATCTTCTTTTTTGAATTCGAACCACTGGTCTATCAAAAAAATTCTACCCACAAATGCAGGCCAACTCAATACAAAATTAAATGCTTTTGAAATTAATTTTAGTTGAGGATCTACCACATAGTACCTAAAAACAAACGACGAAATTACTACCGAAAACACTGTAACTACTGATAACAGCCATGCATTTGAAAAGCTTGTAGCTACAACACAAAGTGCTAAAGTTAACGCCCTTTTATCGCGTAACAATTTACGCTGTAAAACCAATTGTGCAATTAATAGAATTATTGCAAAGATGGAAAGATTAATGCCGAGTTCCTGATCATAAAAAAGGACAACGAACATAATGGTGCTGATAAAAATTAAAAACTGTTTTTTCATAATATTTATAAATAAAAGTACTTTGTTTTTCAAAGTTTATTATTAAAAAAATAAGACGTTACTGTCTCATTATTTTTTCTAGAAAAGCAAGATGTTGTTGAAATGCCAACTTGCCTGCTTCGGTAATTTTATAGGAAGTTCGCGGCTTTTTACCAACAAACTCCTTTTTAATTTCTATGTATTCGTTCTTTTCCAAAGCGGAAGAATGGCTTGCCAAATTTCCATCGGTAACCTGTAGGAGGCTTTTCATTTCGGTAAAATCTACCCAATCATTCACCATGAGAACAGACATTATACCTAACCGAACCCTACTTTCAAATTCTTTATTTAAACCGCTAATTAAACTCATTTACTTGTATTTTCTGTATAAAATAATACCGTAAACAATATGCAAAATTCCAAAACCAATCGTCCAAAATATCAATCCTTTACCAATAAAAAACAAAGACAAACAACCAAGGATAATCTCAAGAAAACCTAAATATTTAATATCAGAATACGTATATTTTTCAGCACTCACTAAAGCCAATCCATAGAAAATTAAGGTTGTGCCAGCGATCAATCCATATAAATTATACTGCAACAAGGCTAAAACAAAAATACCCCCAACTGCTAAAGGTATTGCCAATTGAACCAAAATTTTCTTTGTAGTAGCTGTCCAGATTTGTAAACCTAATTTTTTACTTTTACGAACTGTGAAATAGCAACCGAAAAAAATTGCTAATAATAATGCTGATGCGCCTAAAACAAACAACTCAAACACCAATTTTTCATTGAATACATAATCCGTACTAAAATCAATTTGATATTTTTTTAGTATTGTAATTGCAAGAACACCTGTTACTAAACCTACAATACCTGCTCCTATTCCGGATAATCCGCTTAAAGATAAAAATCGAGACGAACGTTCCATCATGGAACGAATATGCGCTAAATCATCAGAAATTTTTTGATCCATTATTATTTACTTTGAAACACAAAGTTATTTGAATTATTGAATTAACCAAAAATAATTTATAAATATTTTTTGTAGATTTATTTTTTATTTAGATTTAATATAAATAAATTTGCGTAATTAAATTTTAATCTATTAGTTATGAATAATTTTTACTCAACAAAAAAACGTTTAACATCTTTATGCTTATTAGCAATTGGATTAGTATCATTTAACGCAAACAGCCAATGTACTCCAGTTGCAACTATTAATGAAACCTTTGACGCAATAACAGCAATGCCAAATTGTTGGAATAAAAGCGGGAATGTTCTTTTTATGGGTAATGCCGCTGTAATGTACAGTGGAGGTGCACCAACTACTGGTGGTGTTATTTACTTAATTTCTCCTGAATTATCAACTATAGATGGTAATCATTTATTAGAATACGTTTTAACAACTGCTGCACCTAATAACAATGGAGCCCTTGAAATTGGTACTATGAGTGACAATACTGATTTCACCACATTTTCAGCAATAACAACTCCTACACCTAATGGAGGAACATATACAACAGCTGCAATTCCTGCTAATTCAGGACATAAGTATATTGCTTTTAAATTTACTTATACAGGAGTACACCAAGGAGTAACAATAGATAATGTTGAATGGAAAACCGCATTAAGCACTCCTAAATTTGACACTAGCAAAGTAACGGTTTATCCTAACCCAACTTCTGGAATTTTTAATGTAGATTCTGAATTGAATATCGCAAAAATTGAAGTTTTCAACTCAACAGGGCAAAAAGTTTTAGCTACTGCTAATAAGGAAATTAATTTACAAAATGCCGCTAACGGGTTATATTTTGTAACTGTTACAACAAAGGAAGGTACACAAGGTACTTATAAATTGATCAAAAAATAAGAAGAAGAAAATCTTTATAAAAAAACTCCCCTTTAAATTTAAAGAGGAGTTTTTTTTATTTGTTGTACTAAAAAAAGCGACTATGCCAGCTTTCGCCTGCAGGAACTTCCCAAAATTCTTCAAATTCTTCTATAGTATTTACCAGATTATTAAAGACAATTGTATTTGCGTTAACAGCTTTTTCTTTTGCCATCTTCTTGAAATCGATTAACGATTTATGCGCAATGAATTCGCCTGTTTTATAGGTTACGTTCATTTTATCTAATAGATCGATTCCGAATTTTTGTTCTAAATCCTGAATGATTCTCACCGACGCATCAATTGAGCAACCCGATGCGGCATGATATTCCTGATCTACCGCTAAAATAATAAAACGATTGTATTTTATTTGGTACGATCCTTTTAAAGGTGTGCTGTGTGCTGCCCAATTTTCAACAAAATCGGTTAACAGTTCGTTCGCAGTTGCAACTTCTTCATCGGTCATTTTTCTGTTTGCCTGGTAAATCCATATTCTGGCAGATTTAGGCATTTCTTCAAAAGGTACAAACATATTATAAGTCTTGTGCGTTAGCAATTAATTCGGCTATATCTAACACCTGAATTTCGTTTTCTTTATGGCTAAACTTTACCCCATCGGTTAACATGGTATTGCAATAAGGGCAGCCTGTTGCTATAATATTTGGATTGGTTTCCATGGCGTCTTTGGTGCGCAGCACATTAACATCCATATCGCCTTTTTCAGGTTCTTTAAACATTTGTGCACCACCGGCACCACAACATAAACCTTTGGCTTTTGATCGTTTCATTTCTACAATGGTGGCGGTTGTTTTTTGCAACACTTCGCGCGGGGCATCGTAAATTTTATTGGCGCGACCTAAATAACAAGGGTCGTGAAAAGTAATACGTTTGCCTCTATAAGTATTTTCGCTAAACTGTAATTTTCCTTCGTTTATTAGTTCATTTATAAACTGTGTGTGGTGTATTACTTCGTAATTGCCACCTAAACCCGGATATTCGTTTTTTAAGCAATTAAACGAATGTGGATCGCAGGTTACTATTTTTTTAATTTCGTAAGCATTTAGAATTTCAATATTCATCATAGCCTGCATTTGAAACAAAAATTCGTTTCCGGCACGTTTTGCTAAATCGCCGGTGGCACTTTCTTCTGTTCCTAAAACAGCAAAATTAACTTGGGCGGCATTTAAAATTTTAACAAATGCACGCGTTATTTTTTTTGCTCTATCATCATAACTTCCGGCCGAACCTACCCAGAACAATATTTCGGGCTGTTTGTTTTGCGCCATCATTTCG
>CAMLFV010000152.1 GCA_946479395.1 uncultured Flavobacterium sp.
CTGTTAGAAGTAAATTCTTCTCCCGGATTGGAAGGAATTGAAGGTGCAACTGGCAAGGATATTGCAGGGGAAATGATAAAAGCCATAGAAAAGAATTTTAAATGGCTTAACCTTTAATCTAAAATTTAAATTTTAAAAACATGAAAAAGATTGTTTATTTATTTACACTCGTATTAGTAACATTTTCAGCAATGGCACAAAACAACAACAACAGCATTACACCACAAGTTAACGTAAACGGCGAAGGCTCGGTAAAAATTAAACCAGATTATGCCGTAATAACAATGGGTGCAGAAATTAAAGATCTTGATTCTTCAAAGGCAAAAAAACAAAACGATGAAATTATTGCTAAAATGATCCAAGTAATCAAGAAAAGTAATATTGCCGAAAAAGATTATCAAACCCAACGCGTAAATCTTTATAAAACAAGAGAATATCAAGAGAAAAAAGATTATTTCGTAGCAAGCCAAACCATTACTATTACTTTAAGAAATTTGGACAATTACGAGAAATTAATGGCTGATTTAATGGCTGCTGGTGCAAATACCATTAACGGAGTTGAATTTAAATCGACACAAACAGAAAAAGTTGCAACAGAAATTAGAGCAAAAGCGGTTTTGAACGCTAAGAAAAAAGCCGAAGATTATGCAAGTGCTTTAAACCAAACAATTGGTAAAGCATTAATTATTAGCGATCAATCTATGGTTAACAATCCGCGAGTTTATATGATGAAGACAGCAATGGCTGACGCATCTGCAGGAATGGATCAAACATTGGCTGTTGGTGAAATTGAAATTTCAACGAACGTAAATGTTGTTTTTGAATTAAAGTAAAACTAAACATAATTTTACCACATAGATACATAGTTAAATAAGTTTATTTATGCTCTTAAGCAAAATCTAACAGACTATGTTTCTATGTGTTTTATAATTTTAAGTTCAATTAAAAATTTTAAATTGTTTCAATTTTAATGAACCCATCAAAGGAATTATGGATTACTAAATTTTTTAAATTAAGTAATCCATCTTTTTTTATTAATCAAACCGAAGAAGAATTTTACGAAAACATTCGTAAAACAGGCTTTATATATGGTTTTACCACCAAATCAATCCAACCGGTTTTTAATTCGTTTGATCTAACGCATGAAGAATACGCAAAAATTGTTTTGTTGGAAGCTTTGTATGGAACGTTTGTTCAAACAAAAAATGAAACTGATTTTAAGGAATTTACCAAACATGCCGAGGATTTCTACAAAAAAATGGGCGAAGCTAAAACAGAATCGTATTTTTCTTTTATAAAATTTGAATCTAAAAAAGCTTTTGCATCGCTAGAAAAAATTCTGAACGAACGCACTACCCGATCGTCAAATTATTTGGATAAAACTTTTTCGCATCATTTATCGAATTTTTTAATTTTTACCGATGTTCTTTGTTTTAAACGTTATTTACTGAACGAAACAGAAATTTTGAACTATTACAAGTATCTGGAACAAACTATTTCGCATTTGGTAATGATTAGCTTCAACCAAAAACAAAATGTTTCTAAATACGATATTAAGTTGCAAGAAGTTTTAAGTAGTTCGCTTAAATATGCATCGCTTAAAAACTTCGATACGCAACTTTCAACGCTTGATTTGTGGAATATTAAAACGTTTTACGGCAAAGCCTACATTTACGATATTGCGTTGATGGTTTTATGGAACGATGAAAAAATTGATCAAAAAGAGTTTAAATTTATTCTTAAGCTTCAAAATTTATTAGGTTTACAAAAACATTTTACTAAAAGATCTTTAACCGATATGGTTACTTTTATTGAAAACAATAGAAGTGAAATCCCGTATTTTCAATTCTCACATCCATTAAAAAAATTATATAAAAATACCAACAAAACAGTTGCTTTACTGATTAAACGAAACAAAAAAAGTTTGATTAAAGAGTTAGAAAACAATAAATTGCTAATGCAATTAGTGGTTAAGGCAACTTACACCAACCTTTCAGACAAAGAAAAACTACAATTAAAAAATCAGTTTATAGAATTAGGGAAAACGGTTCCGGCATTTACAATTTTCTTAATTCCGGGTGGAAGTTTACTATTACCTATTTTAATAAAACTACTACCTGAATTGATACCTAATTCGTTTAATGAGAATAAGTAATTATGAAGAAATATTTTCGCTTATCTGCTATGATTCTTCCATTAGCTTTTGTTATTTACGTACTACTTTTTAATAATTATTCTGTTTTCTATTTTTTAGAGAAACAATTCGAAGAGCATGTCTCTAATGCTGAAACTACATTAACAGACAATGATGCTCTTCATCCTAAATATGCTTATTTTAATAAAGAAAAAATAATTGCACTTCGTTACAAAGATGGTTGGGAGTGTGGAAGAATTTATAGACGTATTTATTTAAATAATGAAAAAATAGAGAAAATAATCATTCGGAATTATAATGACGGTAGTGATAAATCATGTGAATTATATGATACTATCTATATAATTGAACCTAATATCGAAAAAATTAAACTATATGTAAATTTTAAACCAGCAAAATCAATTATAAACAAGAACCTTATTGAAACAGAAGTAAATGAAGCTGCAAAATATATTAGAGAAGTAAAAGGTTGGAAAATTCATTAACATATTTTCATAAATTTGTCGGTTTGTAATTAAAACCAATCCGGTGCGTAAATTAGTTATCCTTACTTTATTTTCATTGTTTTTTGCTGTATCATGCAAAAAGCCGACGAATGTTTACGACCATATTTTAATCCACAAAAAAGTTACTGACAGTAATTACAAAACTTTTACTTTAGACGAGTTGTATTATTGTTTGCTGTACAATATTCAGTTTGCAGAACAGCCCGATAAAGCTAAAAATCAAATCGCTTATTACGAAAATCAATCACTGAATAAAAGTGATTCTATCAATATTTATCGAGCAAATAATCTGCAGATTTTTTTAAATTCTGATTTAAATTCAATCGAAAACAGAAATCAACGTCTGTTTAAATCAGCTACTTATTTTGAAAATCAGAACAATTTATACGATGCCTATTTATCGAACTATTTAATTGCAGAATACTACTTTAATACACAGAATTTTCAACTTGCCGAAAACCATGCGTACAAAGCCATAGAAAATCTTGGAAGTAAAAATAAAGAATATGCCTTTGAAAAAGCATCAACTTTTGTCTTAATCAGCAACATTCATTACAATCAAAAAAAATATGCTGCCGCATTTAATGTTTTGAAGAATTATGATGCTTTATCTGACTACTTCAATAAAAAATTAATTGTTCAGCAAAAAATTAATTCATTACAAAGCACTTACATAAATAATTATGCAGTTATTGGAAACAAAATAGGGAAAATATCTTTACAACAAACCATTGTTGATTTAAAATCGGCTTATAATTTAGCCGAACTTTCCAAAAAATCTGATAATCGACAAAAAATAATGGCACTACATAACTTAATTCATTATAAAATTGAGGCTAAAGATTTAGACAGTTTAGACAATTATGTTGATCAATTTAAGCAAAGTAAGTTAAGCGCGGCACGTATTCCCATAATGCAGGTAAATTTTGCAACAATGGGCGACTATCTTTTAAAAATTAAGAAAGACACCATTGCGGCAAAGCAATTTCAGAAAGAACTTTTATTAGAAAACGCTCAAAAATTTAAAAACCTATATTTAGAGAAACGCATTTTAGAGCAGATTATGCAAAATACCGATTCTACTTCGGTTGAATTAAACAATCATTATTTAAACGTTATTGGTAATATTCAAAAAGAAAATGATAACAAACTGAATATCAATCAGAAAGTTATTTACGAAAATCATGAATTAGTCCGAAAAAACGAAAAACTTAAACGTGAAATTTTTTATATTGTTGCCATTATTTTAAGTATTTCAATTATTTCTTTACTGGTAATTTATAGTATTATTCAAAAAATCAATCTAAAAAAAATACAGCTTCGTAACAATTATATCGAACAAGATACCAAAGCGCTTGAAGTTACGCTGACCTATAAAAACAATATTGAAAACAAGCTGAACAACAACAAAAAGCAGATTTTCATGGAGCTGCATGATAATATTGTGAATAAGCTGTTCTCTACCCGATTTTTACTGCATAAAGATTTTATAAAACCCGATAGTTTACAAATTGCAAAAAATACCGTTTTAGAAGTTAAAACCAGTCTGCTTGAAATTTGCGATAATTACAACGAAATAAATAATTTGTTTGAAAAAGATTCGTTTCATCACATGATTATAGAACTAATTGAAAATCAACCAAATAATATTATTGAATTTGATTATAATCTGGATTTATCAATAGAATGGTTTAAAACACATCCAAAAGTCCGCTTTCATTTGTACCGAATTTTACAGGAATTGTTGCAAAATATTCATAAACATTCATCGGCAACCAAAGCATCGGTTGAGATCTATCAGGAAGATTCAAACATAAAACTGATTGTTTTTGATAACGGTAAAGGCTTTAAAAAAACCGCTAAAAAAGGACTTGGAATTAATAACATTCAAAATCGTTTAAAAGAAATCAATGGACATCTAACTATTGATTCAACAAAAGGAACTCAATTCACTATTACCGTTAACTTATAATTTATGCATTTAATTAAAAAAAATATACTTTTTTTACTTGTTATTTGTCTTTTTACGGCATGTAACAACAAAAAAGTATACAAAAATGCGAATTATAAAATTGACAGTATTACTATGCGCAAGAATTATAATAGTGAATACGAAGCCGATCCGTATAATTTAAAAAAAGTGCATTCGCTGTATATGAAAGAAACCGACAGTATTCTTTTAGGTATTAATCACCAAATGTACAGCAATTATTTAGCAAAGAACAATAAATTCGATAGTGCATATTATTACTTAACGCTTGCCAACGATTTTTTTAAAAATAATGATCGAAAGAAATTTTTTAATTCTGTTAGAAAAGTTTCCTTAACAAATAGAATTGACCTTTTAGCACATTCAAAAATCGAAATGGAAAAATTAAAAGAAATTCCATTGAAAAATGAGAAAGCAAAACAGTTATATATTGATGTTTTTAGTTTACCGATTTTAAAACGATCTGATTCTGTTCAATACGAAGAAAAAATTAATTATTTGTTGAATGTTGAAGGTGATCTAAAAGATGTGATAAGAAGAGGTTCATTAGTGGAAAACTATCTTACTGGGGAAATTAATACGTATTTAATAAAAAAAACTGATTACGGTAAGATCATATCAAGATCAAACAAAAGAATCAATGAGCTTTTACAGGAAAAAAGAACAAGTGAAGATTTATTTTTCACCAACTTATTTTACAACATTTATGCTAAAATAGAAAAAAAAGATAACAGCATTTATAACGATTTTTTACATTATAAAACAAATTTAGCATCGGCACCTACGAAAGAAAGCGAGGTTTTGTACTATTATTTAAAAGCAAAACAATTTCAAACAACATCATTAAAAGATTCTGTACTTTATAATTATTCAAAAGCTTTACAAGTTAGTAAGCAAACAGATAATTTCATTTACGAACCATTATTTTGAGCGATTTGGAGTTTAAAACACTGTTGCGAATTATGCTTTTTACCTATAAATTGATCGATAAAATTAAATATAAAGAAGAATTAACCTGTTTTCTATCGATTTACAAATCTAAAAACAAAAACACTTACAAGATCTGGATCAATAAATCTATTAATTTAAATGAAGACCAACTGACATTTTTAAACGATAGATCTATTAATTTTGAATTGAATAAGGATAATCAAGAAACTACTGTTTTAATTTATATTAGTTAGTTTTCTAATTGATTTAGAACATTTTCTATTGAAATTTCTATTTGATCACCAAACCATAAATGTCCGTTTTTTACATATAAATTAGTTTCAAAATTATTTGTAAACAAACCTCCGGTTCCCAAACCTTGCGGCATTTTATTTTCTAACGTAAATGTCCATTGTGCAATGGCATTTAAGCCAATATTACTTTCTAAAGCAGAAGTTACCCACCAGCCAATACCTAATTTCTCGGCAATATCGATCCATTCTTGAGAACCTTTAAAACCACCTACCAAACTTGGCTTTAAAATGATGTATTGCGGCTTAATTTTTAGCAATAGATTTTCTTTATCCAGCAATTTTGTAACACCAATTAATTCTTCATCTAACGCAATAGGAATTGAAGTTATTTTACACAAACCTGCCATACTGTCATACTGATTTTGCTTAATAGGCTGTTCAATACTATGTATTTTAAATTCAGACAATTGATTTATTTTATCTAAAGCATCAGTAGAACTAAAACCACCATTAGCATCGACTCTAATTTCGATCATTTCAGGTGAAAAACCTCTTCGAATTCCAGAAATTAAATTTAATTCTTCATTGAAATCAATCGCTCCGATTTTGATTTTTATACAGTTAAATCCGTTTGAAATCTTCTCGGTAATTTGTTGCTTCATAAATTCGGGTGAACCCATCCAAACCAAACCATTTATTGGTATTGCTTTTGTACTTTCTGTAAATCTTGACG
>CAMLFV010000153.1 GCA_946479395.1 uncultured Flavobacterium sp.
ACAATGAAATCACCCCATCTAAAAACATCATGATTCTTTAAATGTTGTAAAGTAAGCGTAGCAAAAAAGGTAGAAATCTGCTGCTGATTTTTATACTTAAGTTCATGGAGTAATTTTTGCACGACGGTTTCTTCAGAAAAATACAACGTAGCCAAACAATGTTCTACCAAAAGCTTCCCGTAAAAGCGCCGTTTCATTTCGGTATTGTCATTAACAGCTGACGGAATAAAATCCAAACCAATTAAACAATTGCTGCACAGCATGTCATTTCTGCCGTGCAAAACTTCATCGCAACCATAACAAAGGTGCGGATAAAATAAATCAAAAACATCAACAATTGCCCACATTACCAACAAGTTTTATGTACCTTTGCGTTAATATACATAAAAAAACAATATTTTTCAACTATTTGTTTTACAAACTTTAACAAACTGCAATTTTAGTATTTTTGCACTATGGCAAAACAAGACGACATTTTTAAAAATGTAATTTCGCATGCAAAAGAGTATGGATATATTTTTCCATCGAGCGAAATTTACGATGGTTTAAGCGCTGTTTACGATTACGCGCAAAACGGAGTAGAATTAAAAAAGAATATTCGTGAGTACTGGTGGAAATCAATGGTACAGATGCACGAAAATATTGTGGGGATCGATGCTGCAATTTTTATGCACCCAACCACATGGAAAGCTTCGGGACACGTTGATGCTTTTAACGATCCGTTAATTGACAATAAAGATTCTAAAAAAAGATATAGAGCCGATGTTTTGATCGAAGATTACTGCGAGAAATTATGGCAAAAGGCTCAAAAAGAAATCGAAAAAGCTAAAGGTCGTTTTGGCGATGCTTTTAACGAAGAAGAGTTTATTACGACAAATCCTCGAGTTGTAGAATATCTTTCAAAAAAGAAGGAGATTTTAGAACGTATGGCGTCTGGATTAGATTCGGGCGATTTGGAAGATGTAAAAGCATTGATTGAAGAATTGGGTATTGCTGATCCGGAAACAGGTTCTAAAAATTGGACAGATGTTCGTCAGTTCAACTTAATGTTCGGAACAAAATTAGGAGCATCTGCAGATACAGCGATGGATTTGTATTTACGACCAGAAACCGCACAAGGAATTTTTGTGAACTTTTTAAACGTTCAAAAAACCGGACGTATGAAAATTCCGTTTGGTATTGCACAAACTGGTAAAGCGTTCCGTAACGAGATTGTGGCACGTCAGTTTATTTTCCGTATGCGTGAGTTTGAACAAATGGAAATGCAGTTTTTCGTAAAACCGGGCGAAGAAATGACTTATTACGAATATTGGAAAGAAACGCGTTTAAAATGGCATTTGTCGTTAGGTTTAGGGAAAGAAAACTATCGTTTTCACGACCACGAAAAATTGGCGCATTATGCAAATGCAGCGGCAGATATCGAATTTAATTTTCCATTCGGATTTAAAGAATTAGAAGGAATTCACTCTCGTACCGATTTCGATTTAAAAGCACACGAACAACATTCGGGTAAAAAATTACAGTTTTTCGATAACGAAACCAATTCATCGTATGTTCCTTATGTAGTAGAAACTTCGGTTGGTTTAGATCGTATGTTTTTATCGGTTTTCTCAAAATCGTTACAAGAAGAAACCTTGGAAGACGGATCAACGCGTACCGTTTTAAAATTACCGAGTGTTTTAGCGCCAACAAAAGCAGCAGTTTTACCATTGGTTAAAAAAGACGGATTACCGGAAGTTGCCCGCGAAATCATAGAAGAGTTAAAATGGGATTTCAATGTGGCTTACGATGAAAAAGATGCCGTTGGTCGCCGTTACCGTCGCCAAGATGCATTGGGAACACCGTTTTGTATCACGGTTGATCACCAAACATTAGAAGATAAAACCGTAACCATTCGTCACCGCGATACCATGCAGCAAGACCGTGTTTCTATTTCGGAATTGCGAAATATTATCAACGAAGAAGTTTCAATGCGCAACTGGTTGCAGAAGATGAAATAGTATAAAATATTGAATGTTAAAAGGTTGAATGAAAGTTCAGCCTTTTTTTGTATATTTATCATAATTCAAAATTACATTTTATGATAAAAAAGTTACTTTATTCTTTAATTTTAAGTGTTGCGATGTTTGTTAGCAGTTTCGCACAAACTCAGCAGGTTGAATTAATGAACAATGAATGGTATATTCACAAAGTGGTGTTAAACAATGTTGAATATTTAGCACCTGTAAATCAGGAACGCGGAAATTGGCAGGTTAATAGCAGTGAGTTTTTGTTCAATGGAGGGGCGATCTATCTGTATTTTTGTACAAGTTGCACTTTGCAGGGAATTGATTTTCTGCCTAACAATGAATTTAAGGTTGACGATATGGTTTGTTTGGCAATGAACGATTGTAATCGTCAGTTAGGTAATGATAATTCTGATTTCTTGGGTAAGTATTACGATGTTTTTCAGGTAAATCAACCTAACACAATTTTTCAGTATGAAGTCACCAATGTAGGTTCATCAACCAAACAATTAAAGATAATCAATGAAGTTGGAGATGAAGCATACTTTTACAGTTCAAAACTTTCTGTAACAACTAAAGAGTTTAGTAAGGTAACACTGTTTCCAAATCCGGTTGAAAGTACTTTGAATATTAATTTAGAATCGGTTCCCGAAATGAACTGTAAATTTATCTTTTACGATATATCTGGAAAACAGGTTAAAGCAGTAGAACATTTATCGGCAAAAACAATTTCAATCGATATATATGATTTACAAAACGGAGTTTATATCTTAACGATATTGAATGATAAAGGAATAGTTCAAAAAACAGAAAAGATAATCAAGAAATAAAAAATCGCCTTTAAGGCGATTTTTATGCTATAACTTAAAAGTAATAATAGATCTTGGCGAATGGTTCATTAAATCTTCGCTAATGCTTCCGTTTAACAATCGGGCAAATCCTTTTCTACCGTGCGTTCCCATGGCAATTAAATCGGCATTAACGCGTTCTGCAAAATTTAAAATTCCTTTTTCAATATCTAAATCGTTGTAGATAGAAAATTCGTAATTGTCTAAATTATATTGTTTTAAAAATGCGTGCGCCAATTCTTCGGCAACGTGCGTTGGCTTAAAATTGTTCGGCGTATTTACCATTAAAAAGTGCGGAGTAGAACCGTTCAACTTTAAGAAATCAACAATTTTTTGGAAACCTTGTGCGGTTTCTTCGGTAAAATCGTTTGCGAAAACAACTTTGTCAAAATTCACTTCGGTTTCATCGCCTTTAATTGCCAACACCGGAATGTTCGATGTGCGAATTACTTTTTCGGTGTTCGATCCTATAAACAATTCTTTAAAACCGCTGGCACCGTGTGATCCCATTACAATTAAATCGATATTGTTGGCTTTTGCCACTTCGGTAACCTCGTCAAACGTACGTCCTAACTTTAAAATTTGCGAAACATTTAAGCCGCTTAGCTCTTCAGACAACGATGTTTGCGATAATTTAGCTTCGGCATGTTCTTTAAAAAACATAATTTCAGGCACATCATATCCAGGCTGAATCATATCCATAGCTTCATGCGGCAAATCAATTATATGTAATAAAATAATTTCAGCGCTCGATTTTCTTGCGATACCAGCAGCAGCTTTTAAGGCAATGTTTGCTTGTTCAGAAAAATCAGTAGGTACTAAAATCTTTTTCATGTGGTATAGTTTATTAGGTTAATAAATGTTTATGTTCATTGTATAAATATACTTATAATATTCATAAATAACCAAAAAAATCAATTACTTAAATAAAATTTGTATATTTGCAAAGTTATTTATTGTTAAACTAAATAATGAGGGGACATAATTGTCCCCTCTTTTTATACAAAAGATGGATTTTAAAAGTAAAGTTAAAGATTTATTAGAAGAGGGTTTGGCGCAACATCCAGAACTTTTTTTGATAGATTTTTCTATTTCGGCCGATTATAAAATTTCTGTGGTTATTGATGGAGATAACGGTGTGAATTTGCAGGATTGTATCGATGTAAGTCGCAGCATAGAACATAATTTAGACCGCGAAGAGCAAGATTTTTCATTAGAAGTAGCTTCGGCAGGGGCAACAGCGCCTTTAAAATTTCCACGCCAGTATAGAAAGAACATTGGTAGAACTATCGAAGTTACTACCGATGACGACAATAAAATAGAAGCCAAGTTGATTGATGCCAACGAAGAAGCTGTAAAATTAGAATGGAAAGCACGCGAACCTAAAAAAATAGGCAAAGGCAAAGAAACGGTTGTTAAAAACGCTGAAATTCCGTACATTAGCATCAAAAAAGCAGTAGTAGTTATATCATTTTAAAAAATACAGATAATTTCATGGATAATATTGCATTAATTGATTCGTTCTCTGAATTTAAAGATTTTAAACATATTGACAGAGTTACCCTTATGGCAATTTTAGAAGATGTTTTTAGAAATGCATTGAAAAAAAGATTTGGGTCAGACGATAATTTCGACATCATCATTAATCCTGATAAAGGAGATATGGAGATTTGGAGAAACAGAATTGTTGTTGCCGATGGTGAGGTAGAAGACGAAAATTCTGAAATATCATTAAAAGAAGCTCAAAAAATTGAACCGGATTTTGAAGTAGGCGAAGAAGTTTCTGAAGAAGTTAAATTGTTCCAATTAGGTCGTCGTGCAATATTGGCATTACGTCAAAATCTAATCACAAAAATTCAAGAGCACGACAGTACCAATCTTTACAAACAGTTTAAAGATATGGTGAACGAAGTGTATGCTGCCGAAGTAAGCCACGTGCGCCCTAAAGCGGTTATATTGATCGATGAAAACAATAAAGAAATCATTTTACCTAAAGAGAAACAAATCCCGTCAGATTATTTCAAAAAAGGCGAAACGGTTAAAGGAATTATCGAAAGTGTTGAATTGAAAGGCAATAAGCCGCAAATCATCATGAGCAGAACATCGGAATTGTTCTTAGAAAAATTATTCGAACAAGAAATTCCTGAAATCGCAGACGGTATCATTACCATTCACAAAGTAGTGCGTATTCCTGGCGAAAAAGCAAAAGTAGCTGTAGATAGTTACAACGAAAATATCGATGCAGTTGGTGCCTGTGTAGGTGTAAAAGGATCTCGTATTCACGGAATTGTTCGCGAATTAGGAAACGAAAATATCGACGTAATCAGCTACACAAACAATGCAGAATTATACATTCAACGTGCATTAAGCCCAGCAAGAATAAACAATATTTCAATAAACGAAACAACCAAACGTGCAAATGTTTTGTTGGATATCAGCGAAGTTTCAAAAGCAATTGGTAAAGGTGGTCAAAACATTAAATTGGCAAGCTTACTAACTGGTTACGAAATAGACGTGATAAGAGAAGGAACACAGGTTTTAGAAGAAGACGACGTTGAGTTGCGCGAGTTCTCAGATGAAATCGATGCGTGGGTAATCGATGAATTTGTAAAAATTGGTTTAGATACTGCAAAAAGCGTATTAAAACACAGTGTAAGCGAATTGGTTCGAAGAACAGATTTAGAAGAAGAAACGGTAGAAGATGTTTTAAACATTTTAAATGCTGAATTTGAAGACTAATTAAACACACTACAACAACAACACAACGCACAAAAATATACTAAAAGGATCGTATGTCTGAAAATAGAATAATAAGAATAAACAAAGTTTTAAGAGAATTAAATATTTCTCTCGATAGAGCCGTGGAATTTTTGAAGACCAAGGGGTTTGAAATAGAAGCCTCTCCGAACGCAAAAATTTCAGACGCAGAATATGCTGCGTTAGATAAGCAGTTCTCGGCAGATAAAGGGAAGAAAGAAGCTTCGAAAGAAGTGAGTGAAGAAAAAAAGAAAGAAAAAGAAGAATTGCGTTTAGAACGCGAGCAGGAAGACAAGCGTAAAAAAGAAGAAGAAGACAAGCGTAAAAGAGAAGAGGAAAAACGTAAGAAAGAAGAAGAAGAGCAACGCAAAAAAGAAGAGGAAGCAAAACGCGAGCAAGAAGTTATTAAAGCTAAAGCGGCTAAAGTGTCTTCTATTAAAACAGTTGGTAAGATCGATTTAGATGCAAATTCTAAAAAAGCATCGGCTGCCGATTCTAAAAATTCTTCAGACGATACAAAAGATCCTGTTAATGTATCAAACAAAAATACAGAACCGGTTAAGGCTGAAAAAGTAGAAAAAACAGAAGCGAAGCCACAGGTTGAAAAAACTGCACAGCCAGTAGCTAAAGAAGCATCGACTGAAAAGCCGGCAGAAACAGAAAAACCGGTTCAAAAGGCTGCTGAATCAACCGAAGCAAAAGCAGAAGGAACTTCTACAGAAGAAGGTCAAGAATCTGAAATCATAAAAACGCAGTACCAAAAACTTTCTGGAACTACTTTTACAGGTCAAAAAATTGATTTATCTCAATTCAACAAACCTAAAAAGAAAAAAGAAGATCCTAAAAAAGATGGTGCAAAACCGGGTGGTGCAAATAACGCGGCGAACAACAAAAACAAACGCAAGCGTATAGAAAAACCAGGTACACCGGGTGC
>CAMLFV010000154.1 GCA_946479395.1 uncultured Flavobacterium sp.
AAAGTTACTTTGTTTAATGTTCCGTACATAAAATGTGTTCGTTATCAATCAAAAATACTAATTTTTTTCAAGCGTAAAAAAATCTTTTAAAAAATTCCATATAACAATAGGATACGCATAAGTATGTAAATTTTGAATTGCCGATGTTTGTTGATTTGGATCAAAGTCAGAAACATTTATTTCATAAAAATTGATATGCAGTTGCTGATGCGATAATTTGTGTTTGATGCTATTTGCAGTAACTTTTTTTATGCTGTTGTTTGTATACAGGTTTGATAAATACAGGAAAAATTCCTCTTCGTTGTCAGTTGAAGTTTCGATAAGCGGAAGTTCGAACAACTGTTGCCAGATGTCTTTTTCTGTTCGTTGTTGAATTACGATTACATTATTTTTTCTTAAAATAAGATAATTCAAATACCGGTTTTTAACGCTGATCTTTTTATTTTTTACGGGTAATTGTGCCACTTCATTTTTCAGGAAAGCAAAACAACTTTCGTTAAAAATACAGCTATTGCATTTTGGATTTGCTGGTAAACAAACGGTTGCCCCAAAATCCATAATTGCATGGTTGAACAAATCGGGATGTTTTGTTGAAATTAGTTCATTTGCCAGATTTTGAAAAACAGCTCGAGTTTTAGTAACAGCAATATCATCATAAATTCCAAAAAATCGAGCCAAAACTCTAAACACATTTCCGTCAACCACAGCAACCGGTTCTTTATAAGCAAACGATGCTATAGCTGCAGCGGTGTATGGACCGATACCTTTTAGTTTGATAATTTCAGCATACGATTTTGGAAAAACGCCATTGAGTTCTTTGTAAATATATTGCGCCGTAAAATGTAAATTTCGTGCACGCGAATAATAACCCAAACCCTGCCACAATTTTAAAACAGCATCTTCATCTGCTGTAGCCAGATTTTTTAATGTGGGGAACTTCGTTGTAAATGCCTCGTAATACGGCAAGCCTTGTTCAATACGTGTTTGCTGCAGAATAATTTCAGAAAGCCATATATAGTAAGGGTTTGTGGTGGTTCGCCACGGTAAACTCCGTTTGTGTTTTTTATACCAATTAAGCAGTTGGTGGGTAAAATCCATCAATACAATTTTAAGGTACAAAGATACACGATAAAAGTGTGGAAGATCAGCCTAAAAAAGGGTTTAATTTAAAATGAGTAACTTTGTAATAGTAGAAATTAAAAAAATGAATATGTTAGAAATCAAGACTTACAGTCAAGAAAACAAACCTGATCAAAATGAAAAAGAAACAATTTTAAACTTTCTATTTAAAAATTTAGAGCAATACGGCGATCCAAAACAGGATATCGAAAAGTGCATGAACTATGCGTTGAAAGAAACTCCGTCGTTTGGTGGATTCATTGTAACTGCTTCGATAGAAAACAATATTGCAGGTGCTGTAATTGTGAACCAAACCGGTATGAAAGACTACATTCCCGAAAATATTCTGGTTTACATTGCAACCGATGCCAACCAACGCGGAAAAGGCATTGGCAAAGCATTAATGCAGCACGCAATTGATAACGCTCAAGGAAATATTGCCCTGCACGTAGAACCAGACAATCCTGCTATAAAACTTTACGAAAAGCTTGGTTTTACCAACAAGTATTTAGAAATGCGCTTAAACAAGTAATTGTTATGGCGATAATTACTTTACACAAAGAACGTTTACAATACAATTTTGAACGTTTAGATTATTTCTTTAAACTAAAAGAAATTCAATGGTCTGTTGTTACTAAAATTCTCTGCGGAAACGAACTTTTTTTGAAAGAAGTTTTAAGTTTAATGCCCAATCAGGTATGTGATTCACGGGTAAGCAATTTAAAAGCGATCAAAAAAATCAACCCGAAAGTTGAAACAATCTACATAAAACCTACGCCAAAACGCTCGGTTGCATCTGTGGTAAAATATGCCGATATCAGCATGAATACCGATATTGAAACCATTAAATTGTTGTCTGCGGAAGCCCAAAAACAAAACAAAATCCATAAAATTATAATTATGATTGAATTGGGTGAGTTGCGTGAAGGTGTTATGCGCGATAATGTGATTTCGTTCTACGATCAGGTTTTTCAGTTGAAAAATATCGAAGTTGTAGGCATTGGTACCAACCTTTCGTGTTTGTACGGTGTGCTACCAAGTACCGATAAATTAATTCAGCTTTCATTGTACAAACAATTGATCGAGGCGAAGTTCAATAAAAAGATCCAATATGTTTCGGGCGGATCTTCCGTAACTATTCCGTTGATATTCCAGAACAAACTGCCGGCAGGCGTAAACCATTTCAGGGTAGGGGAAACACTGTATCAGGGAACCGATGTTTATAGAGATGCGCCAAGCAATCTGCTGAAGCAGGATATTTTTACATTGAAAGCAGAAATCATTGAACTGATTGAAAAACCGAAAGTTCCCGAAGGTGATTTTGGAACCAACCTTGAAGGGAAATCGTTTACTTTTGATGAAAAACAAATCGGTAAAAAATCGTTCCGTGCCATTTTAGATTTGGGTATATTAGATGTAGATCAGGCTAATATCTTTCCTAAAGATGAAAATATAAAGTTTTTTGGCGCCAGTTCTGATATGATTATTGTTGATTTACAAACAAACGACAAAAAATATAAGGTGGGCGATTATCTGGAATTTACTTTAAATTATATGGGTGCTTTACGTGCAATGAACTCATCGTACATAGAAAAAGTGGTGGAATAGTGCTGAATTTTGGTGTGCAAAAACAAAAAGTATTGGTTACTTCATTAAAATTTAATGCTTTGAAAGGTTGATATTATAATAAAATTAATATATTTGCACACTCAAAAAACAGACAACAAATTAATTTATAAACAGATAATGACTAAAGCAGACATTGTAGCTAAAATTTCAGAGAAATTAGGGCTTGAGAAAGGTGATGTGCAGGCAACTGTGGAATCTTTTATGGAGGAAGTAAAATCTTCTTTAGAAAGTGGAGATAACGTGTATTTAAGAGGTTTTGGTAGTTTTATTATTAAAACTAGAGCCGAAAAAACGGGACGCAACATCTCTAAAAACACAACAATTAAAATCCCTGCTCACAACATTCCGGCTTTTAAACCAGCTAAAGTGTTCGTAGAAGGTGTTAAAACAAACACAGACGTAAAATAAATTATTACTAACTTAAAATCTAAAAGATTATGCCAAGTGGTAAAAAAAGAAAAAGACATAAGGTAGCTACTCACAAACGTAAAAAAAGAGCGAGAGCTAACCGTCACAAAAAGAAAAAGTAGTTTATAACTACTTTTTCTTTTATTACAAATTAAAAAGTTCTTTGAAAAATCTTTTAAATTTTAGTTTAAAAGAAAGGGTAATACCTGTTTAATGTTTAATCCATCTGTACTTTTAGGTTATAAGTTGTAGGTTTTAAGTTTTAAGTTTTTCTGCTTTTGACTTTCGACGTTTGACTTTCGACTAAAATTGTATGGATAAAAATGTACCAAGTGAACAAAGAGTTAATTATTAGGTCTGGTTCCAATACAGTAGATTTTGCCTTATTAAAAGATGGAAAATTAGTAGAACTGCACAGAGATAGAGAAGATGAAAAAGGTTTCTCGGTTGGTGATATTTTTATAGCAAAAATTCGCAAACCTGTTCCCGGCTTAAACGCGGCTTTTGTAAATGTTGGTTTCGATAAAGATGCCTTTTTACATTACCACGATTTGGGTCCAAACCTTCCTACACTCATGAAGTTTACAAAGCTTGTAACCGCAGGTAAATTAAATGATTTCACTCTTAAAAAATTTCCTTTTGAACCTGAAATTGACAAAAACGGCGTTATAACCGATGTGTTAAGTGCCAACCAGTCAGTTTTAGTACAAATAGTTAAAGAACCTATATCAACCAAAGGTCCGCGAATTAGTTCAGAACTTTCGCTTGCCGGTCGATATTTAGTATTGGTTCCTTTTTCCGAACGTGTTTCGATCTCACAAAAAATCGAATCAAAACAAGAAAAAGAGCGTCTTAAAAAAATGATGCTTACTATTAAACCAAAAGGTTTCGGCGTTATTGTTCGTACAGTAGCCGAAGGCAAAAATGTTACAGAATTAGAAAAAGACTTACAAGGTTTAATGGATAAATGGATTTTACTTTGTAAACGTTTAACCACGGCTCATCACCCATCAAAAGTTTTTGGCGAAGTAAACAGGGCATCAAGCATTCTGCGCGATGTTTTTAACGATACTTTTACCGGAATCCATATAGATGACGATGAACTTTATTACCAAACGAAGGACTATCTGCAAGAAATAGCCCCTTCAAAAGTTTCCATTGTAAAGCATTATAACAACAAAGAAGTGCCGTTGTTCGAGAAATATCATATTGAACGACAAATTAAAACTTCATTCGGTAAAACCGTATCTATGAGCAAAGGAGCCTACTTAATCATAGAACATACCGAAGCTTTGCATGTTATCGATGTGAACAGCGGAAACCGCTCAAACAAAGCTCAATCTCAAGAGGACACAGCTCTTGAAGTAAACATGATCGCCGCATCAGAAATTGCACGCCAGTTAAGATTGCGCGATATGGGTGGAATTATTGTAGTTGATTTTATCGACATGAGTAATCCCGAAAATCGTAAAGTTTTATACGATTACCTAAAAGAAGAAATGAGTGATGATAAAGCAAAACACAAAATCTTGCCTCCTAGTAAATTTGGATTGATTCAAATTACTAGACAAAGAGTTAGACCTGAAGTTTCTATCAAAACAAAAGAAGAAAACCCTGACCATAACGGTGAAGGAGAAATTGAGGCTCCGATTTTAGTTATTGATAAAATATCAGCTGACCTGGAACGAATTATTAAAGACAATAAAAGTATTGTTTTAAATGCGCACCCTTTTATAGCTGCGTATCTTACAAAAGGATTTCCGTCGGCACGTGCCAAATGGTTTTTAGAACACAAACGTTGGATAAAAATTGTACCACGCGATGCCTACACCTATTTAGAATACCATTTCTTTGACAAACAAGGAAACCAGATTGAATAACAAAATGCCGGACTTATGTTCGGCATTTTTTGTTTGTAATAATTCTTAATTGTTAATAAAGCGGGGAATAAATGGTTTAAATATTTTGTTAAAATATATAAATTACTATATTTGCTGCTAAACAAATTATAAAAGATACTATTTATGAAGAAAATTACCTTAACCTTATTAGGGTTGGTTGCGTTCTCTACAAGTGCATTGGCGCAGCAAGAAGTTAAATTTGGTCCAAAAGCAGGGGTTAACTTTGCTACACTTAATGGCGACGATGCCGAAGATTCTAAAATGCAAATTGGTTTTCGTGTTGGAGCATTTGCAGAAATTAAATTTAACGACAAGTTTGCTATCCAACCAGAGATTTTGTATTCAGCACAAGGTGCAAAACAAGAGTCTTCTGGTTCTGTATTGGGGGTTAATTACACTACTGAAGGCAACGCTAAACTTAACTACATTAACGTGCCTATTATGGCTAAATATTATGTAGCGCCAAGTTTTGCGATTGAGGCTGGTCCTTATGTTGGTTTTTTAATGTCTGCTAATGCAGAAGGATCTGCAACAGCAGCAGGTATAACAACTGAATTTGATGATGATATCAAAGATCAGTTAAAATCTGTAGATTTTGGAGTAGGAGTAGGAGCAAGTTTCAATTTAGACAACGGATTTTTTATTGGAGCACGTTATAACTTAGGCTTATCTAAAATAGGTGAAGAGTCTACTCAAAATGTTGGAGGAGTTGAAGTCACAACAGAAGCTGCTGATATTAAAAATTCGGTTTTTCAAGTAGGTGTTGGATATAAATTCTAATAAGTAAAGATATTAAGTAAGACCGCAACATATTGTTGCGGTTTTTTTGTGGAAAAAAGTTACAGTTTAGTAATTTAGCATATAACATGTTTATGTTATTTTGAGTAACTTCGGCTTTGGATTAAAAATTGATAGTGATTAAAAAAGTTTATAAAACCCAATACTATGAAAAAGTTACCTAAAATTATAACAATGCTTTTTACTGCGTTTTTATGCGGAAATGCAGTACAGGCGCAAGATTTTTCTTTTGGACCTAAAGTAGGTTACAACAACGCAAAATTAGAAGGGAAAAGCTGGCAAGAATTTCACGACAATAATTCCATTAGTGGATTTCACGTGGGTGCATTTGCCGAAATTCGTTTTAATAAATTCGCTATTCAGCCCGAAGTTTATTATTCGTCAGCAGGTGGTAAGTGGAAAACTACCTTTGAAAATGCTACGGTTGAGCACGATTTTAATTTGAATTATGTAAACGTGCCGTTGATGTTGAAATATTATATTACCAACGGAATTGCCATTGAAGCTGGACCACAAGCCGGATTTTTAACCGATTCTAAAGTGAAATTTTCTGATTTAGATCCAGATAGTACTAAATTCAATGATTTCGATTTTTCGCTGAATGTTGGTTTAAGCGTTAATTT
>CAMLFV010000155.1 GCA_946479395.1 uncultured Flavobacterium sp.
ACCCGACGGAAAAATCGATGTTTCAAGAAATAAAATCGGGTTTGAAAAAGTATCAGATAGTGTTACAAAAATTCTGACTGAACTGGAAGTGAACAACGGTTTTCTTGGTTTGAACGATAAAAGTCATCCCGATGAAATTAAAACGGTTTTGGAAATGAGTAAGAAAACGTTTAAACAAACAATCGGAGTTTTATATAAAGAGAAGAAAATTTTAATTAAAGACGACGGAATTCATTTAATTTAATGTTAAAATATTCATAATAAAAAATTAAATCATTATATTTATTTGAAATTATAATAAATATATGTGTTATGAAAAAAACGTTACTTATAATTTTTGGAACTGCTTCTTTATTAGCCTGTAAAGGTAAAACCGACTGTCAGGAACTTTCCGGAACCTACAGCACATTTGTAGAAGCTCGGAAGGATATCACAAAAGCGAATTATCCTATTAAAAAAATCCAGTCAACACCTGAAAGTTCTTGGATTAAGCGTATTGAATTTTACAGCTGCAACGAAAAAGATGGATATTTGATTATTTACACAACGCGTGCAGAAGAGTATATCCATGCACATGTGCCTTTAGCCGTTTGGGAAGAATTTTCAACAGCAAAATCAAAAGGATCGTACTATAATACCAACATCGTAAACCGTTATCCGTTCAATTTAAAGTAAATAATTAAAAATTGGTATGTTAGTTGTATATTATAATGTAATATTTTCGTTTAGATTATTATTACATTAAATTTGCACAGCAACAATATACAAATGAAGAAATACCTTTTTATACTTTTTGGATTATTTTTTTTTAATTCATGGAATGTACAGGCACAGATAGACGATACCGATTTAGAAGAATTGGTGATTGATAAATTGTCGCGCAGCAGCATTATTGATATTATTAAAAAAGTGCGTAACCAAATGTATAATAATTATGCCGATAACAATTACAATTATTTGGTATCGCATCAAGCAACGATTAACGATACAGCTCAATTGCTAAATTCTGAAACAGTGTTTGATGTGAACATTAATCTGAAAAGTAAAAAAATCAACAAAAGCGTAGTTAAGGATTCAAGAAATAAAACGGCTATGGATACGTTGTTTTTTAACCGCTATTCAGGGAACGATTCACCAATGTACTGGCTTACCGAAGTGGTTATAAGAAAGTATGTAAACGTACCCGAATTGGATTTTTTTAACAATTTTAAAGATTATACCTTTTCACGATCTAAAACAAAATCAGGTGATTATGTAATTGAGTTTTATTCGGAACAATTTTATGAGGGATATTTTTTGTACGATAAGAATTTCAATTTAAAGAAAATGGAATTTGTGCTTTTAAAGCCTTATGTAATTGATCACAGCCAATCGAGAAACGGAAAGTTTATGTTTGAAAAAAATTGGATCTACAAACAAGAAAAAGTTTCGATTACTTTCAATACAAATAGCGAAGGGAAAAATTACGTAAGTGAATTAAAAGCTTCAGAAGAAATTCAGGATTATAACTTTACAAGGTTCGATTCAAATGGTGGAATAGTAATAAAGGATATTGATTTAGATTTTAAATCGAATTTAATTTTTAAAAAGATGTAAAAAAATCCCGAAGTTTAAACTTCGGGATTTTTGTTTATCTTAATTCTGCACCAACTTCGGTTTGTAACTGGTTTTGAATTTTACTCATTATTTTATCAATCTGGACATCGGTTAGCGTTTTGTCTTTGTCTTGCAACTTCATGCTGATTGCATACGATTTGGTTCCTTCCGGTAATTTATCACCTTGATAAACATCAAACAACGAAACATCAGAAATCAAGTTTTTATCAACTTGTTTTACAATTTTGTAAACATCTGCAAACGAAACTTCATTTTTTATCAATAAAGCCAAATCACGTTTTACAACTGGATATTTAGAAATTTCTGCAAATTTAATTTTGCTCGAAACTACGTTTAAAATCGTATTCCAATTAAAATCGGCATAAAAAACATCTTGTTTAATATCGAAATGTTTCAAGATCGATTTCTTTACATTACCAAACGCAACTACTTTTCTGTCGCCTAAATAATAGGTGATTCCTTCAGAAAAAACATCATTTTCGTTAGGTTTTGTTTCAATGTTTTTAAGTCCTAAACGAAGCAATAATGCATCGATATATCCTTTAAACAAAAAGAAATCAACAGATGTTGCAGGCGTGTTCCAATTGATACCGTTGCTGTTTCCTGTTGCAAATAAAGCCAAATGTTTGTATTCTTCGTAACCAGACAACGTTTTGGCGTAGGTTTTACCAAATTCAAAATATTTTAAATCGGCTTTTTTACGGTTGATGTTGTACGCGATTGATTCTAACCCACCGAAAAGCAAGGTTTGACGCATGATTGATAAATCCTGACTTAACGGATTTAAAATGGCAACCTGTTGGTTTTTATTAATATCGGCAATTAAATCTGAATAAGCTGTGGTTGTTAACGAATTCGACATTGTTTCGTAAAAACCTTGACTTACCAATTGATCTGCTGCAATATTCTGCACTTTATGATCGTCGGTTTTAGATCCGTAAGCAATTGTCGCGTTAATTTTAGATCCAACTTTTATATTGTTGAAACCATACACACGAAGAATTTCCTCAATAACATCAATTTCACGTTGAACATCAACACGGTAAGGTGGAATCGATAATCCTAAACCTTTATCGGTAATATTGGTAACTTTAATATCTAACGAAACCAAAATTTTCTTGATTGTTTCGTTTGGAATATTCTCTCCTAAAATCTTGTTTACGTTGCTGTAATTCAAGAATACAGAGAAATCTTCTATTTTCTTTGGATACAGATCAGTAATATCAGACGTAATTTCCCCACCGGCAATATCAGTAATTAATATAGCGGCATGTTTTAAAGCGTATGTGGTAATACTTGGATCGATACCTCTTTCAAAACGGAACGATGCATCGGTAGAAATACCATGTGCTTTCGCAGTTTTACGAATACTTACCGGATTAAAATACGCACTTTCTAAAAATATAGCTGTTGTGTATTCGCTAACTCCAGAATTTAATCCGCCTAAAACACCTGCTAAACAAAGCGGTTGGTTTTCATCACAAATTACAATGTCTTCTGCATGCAATGTACGTTCCACACCATCTAATGTTGTAAATTTTGTGCCTTCTGTGGCATTTTTTACAATAATCTTGTTTCCTTTAATACGCGATGCATCACAAGCGTGTAATGGCTGACCCAATTCGTGCAACACGTAATTAGTCGCATCAACAATGTTATTTTTTGGAGTGATACCAATTGCTTTTAACGAATTTTGCAACCAAGCAGGAGAAGGCTTCACTTCTATACCAGAAATGGTTACACCCGCATAATGTGGTGCCAGTTTGCTGTCTTCAACAATAATATCATATTTCAGTGTACGTTTTTCAACCTTAAACTTACTTATACTTGGCGTAATTAATTCTGAATAAGTATTTTGCGGTTTATTTTGAATTAAACCTGCACGCAAATCACGCGCAACACCCCAATGACTCATAGCATCGGCACGGTTTGGCGTTAAACCAATTTCAAAAACGGTATCGGTATATACTTCAAAAACTTCGGCAGCTGGCGTTCCTGGTTTAAATTTATCATCTAAAACCATAATCCCGTCATGACCTTCGCCTAGACCTAATTCATCTTCGGCACAAATCATTCCGAAACTTTCTTCGCCACGAATTTTACCTTTTTTAATAACAAAATCATTACCTTCTTTATCAGTCAAAACGGTGCCAATAGTTGCAACAGGTACTTTTTGTCCGGCAGCCACGTTTGGTGCGCCACAAACAATTTGTACAGGTGGTTCGCCATTGCCTAAATCAACTTTTGTAATACGAAGTTTGTCTGCATTCGGGTGTTGTTCGCACGAAATTACATGACCAACAACAACGCCTTTTAACCCACCTTTTAAACTTTCGTAAGCGTTGATACCTTCTACTTCTAATCCTAAATTCGTTAAAATTTCGGCTGTTTCTTCCGGAGCGATATCTAATTTGATAAACTGTTTTAACCAGTTATATGATATTTGCATTGATTTGTTTTTTAAAGCACAAATATACAGATTGCTGTACGTTTGATGAAATTATTTGTTTTATTTATGATAAAAATTTTGAGCGGACTTCGGCAGACGGAATCATACATTCGTCTTTTTTACCGTACCATTTATAGCGATTTTTAGCAACATAACGATACACCGAATTACGCAAACTTTTTGGAACTATTTTACCAATTTGCAACAACGGATAGAAACCGTTTAGCTGTTTAGCAATTTCTAAAGCAGCATCACTTTCGGTGTAATATGCCACCCCCGGATTATATAGAATAATAGAATCTATTGATGGATTTACGCCAATATATTTAATGATTTCTTTACCAAAATCGGATTGTAACGATGCAAATACAAACACATTGTTTTTATCTGCCTTGATTACTTTTTGAACGGTTTCATCACAAAAATTACAAACGCCGTCAAAAAGAATCAACTGTTTATTTGGTGGTATTTTATCAATTATACTCATACGTTTATTTTTTTCGTTCGACCATTTCTAATTGATCCAAAGCAACTTTCGATGTAAAAAAACCGTAGTTAACTGTTGCTTTATTTTTTTCTATTGTATCAATAGTTCCAACCGATTTTCCATCGATCATACGAACGCGATCGCCAACTTTTAATTCGAAATTTGTTTTATTTGCCTGTTGTTGCTGTTGTTCTTTTACTTTTTTCTCTTTCTTTTCTTCTCGGATTTTTTCCAATTTTTGTTCTACATCAACCTTTAATTGCAAAATTTCCTGCTCTTTTACCTTTTTCTCTTTTATGGTAATTTTCTTTCGTTTTGAATTTTCAATTTCAACCGTTTTAAGCAATTCGCCAATAAGCGTTTTTTTATCTTTATTGTTGAAATATTTTTCAGAAAGATCATCAAATCTTTGTCCTAAATAAATCAATCGCTGGCTTGCATCGTACAATTCCTGATAACGTTCTAATTTATCTTGAATTTTTGTGTTGATGTTATTCATTTTATTGCTTTCTTCACGCGCACGTTTTTCTTCTTCTTTTAAAATTTCCGATGTTTTCTCTAAACGTGAACGTTCTTTTTGAAGATTGGCTATTGTTTTATCAAAACGGACTTTATCTGTTTCGATTTTCTTTTTCGCCCGATTGATCAATCCGTACGGAATTCCGTTTTTCTGTGCAACTTCAAACGTAAAAGAACTTCCAGCTTGCCCTAAACTCAACTTATACATAGGTTCTAACGATTTTTCATCGAACATCATGTTGGCATTTGTTGCGTGCGGCAGTTCGTTCGCCAGAATTTTCAGGTTGGTGTAATGCGTTGTAATGATACCGAAAGCTTCCCGATCGTAAAATTCTTCCAGAAAAACTTCAGCCAAAGCTCCACCTAATTCTGGATCTGATCCTGTACCAAATTCATCAATTAAAAACAAGGTTTTATCGTTACATTTCTTAAGAAAGTAATTCATGTTTTTTAATCGATAACTATAAGTACTTAATTGATTTTCAATAGATTGATTGTCACCAATATCGGTTAAAATTCTATCGAACAAAAACGTTTCACTGCGTTCGTGCACCGGAATTAACATACCGCTTTGCAGCATTAACTGCAACAAACCGATTGTTTTTAAGGTAATTGATTTTCCGCCGGCATTTGGACCGGAAATAACAATAATACGCTCATCATTCGTTAATTCTATAGTTTGCGGATACGTTTGTTTGTTTTTAATACGGTTGTTTAACAACAAAATTGGGTGAAACGCATCGCGAAAAAACAGTCTTTTTTCTGTTGAAATAGTTGGCAGAATTCCGTTTATTTTTTCGGCATGTTTTGCTTTTGCTGAAACAATATCAATATGTGCCAAAAGGTTCTGAAAAATAATCAATTCTTCATGAAACGGACGAATACTATCAGTCAGAACACGTAAAATTCGCATAATTTCCTCGCGTTCTTCGTATTCTAAATTACTTAATTCCCTAGAAAACTTAAACGTATTTTCAGGTTCCATATAAATAATACTTCCCGTTTTAGATTGACCCAAAACCGAACCTTTTACTTTTTTACGGTGCATTGCCAAAACCGCCAAAACCCTGCGATTTTCTACAATAGATTCTTTAATATCGTCTAAATATCCTGACGAATTATACTGTTGTAACGCAAAACCAAAACTCTGATTAATTTTTCCTCGAACAATCTGAATATTTTGTCTGATCGCTTTTAAATCAACCGAAGCGGTGTCTTTAATTTCGCCGTATTTATCTAAAACCTGCTCAATATTTTGTAAAATGATCTTATTTTGCTGTGTAATGGTTGTTGCATTGTATAATGCACTATAATATTCGT
>CAMLFV010000156.1 GCA_946479395.1 uncultured Flavobacterium sp.
TGATATTTTTTCTGAATATAGAAGAATAATCGTAAGAGATTATAAAATTTTGTACAAAGAAAAGGAAGGAATTGTTTACATACTTAATATTGTTTGTACCAGAGCTGAATAATAAATGCATAAATCTACAAACCATTCGTAAAAGAATAGTATTTATATAAACCCGTTTTGATTTGTCAGAACGGGTTTTTTTGTATTTTTGTTTAAAACGTAAAAAAATGAGAAAAATTCTTCTGTTTGCAGCTTTATCGTTGTCGTTAGTTGCTTGTAAATCTAATAAAAGCGCAGATGTTTCTAAATATCAGGTAAAAGAAGCTGATGTAAGTGCAACTTTGAAATATTTAGCTTCTGATGAATTAGCAGGACGCGATCCTGGCACCGAAGGAATTGAGAAAGCCGCAAATTATCTGGAAGAAATTCTAAAGAAATCAAACGTTAAACCGTACTTTTCTACTTATAAAGATACGCTGTCTAATTATGACAATTCATTTAATGTGGTTGGATATATCGAAGGAACAGATCCCAAACTGAAAAACGAATTTGTGATTTTAGGTGCACATTATGATCATATCGGCATTACAGAAAAAGGTTTTGAAGGTGATTATATAAACAATGGTGCAAACGATAATGCATCTGGAACAACGGTTTTGGCTGAAGTTGCCAAGTATTTGGGAAAAGCAAAAAATAACAAGCGCAGTATTTTGGTGGTGTTTTTCTCTGCCGAAGAAAAAGGATTGTTAGGATCGAAACATTTGGCTAAAAAATTAAAGCAAAAAAATATCAATGTTTACAGCATGTTGAATTTTGAAATGGTTGGGGTGCCAATGAAGTACGATTTTAAATTGTTTTTAACAGGATACACCAAATCAAACATGGCTGCAAAACTCAACGAATATGCTGGCAATACGCTAATAGGAATGTCTGAAGGAGCTGAAAAATACAATTTGTTTGCAGCATCAGACAATTATCCGTTTTATGAAGAATTTAAAATTCCGGCTCATACCGTTTCAGCGTTCGATTTTTCAAACTTCGATTTTTACCACCATCCAAAAGATGAATTTCAAATAATGGATACAAAATTTATGACAACCGTTGCACAAGAAATGCTTCCGGTTGTATCAAAAATGATTAATGCAGAAACCAAAGAAATTAAAATGAATTAGACAATAAGTCTAACCTCCAACAATTCAATAATCTAAATGAAAACCATAATAATAACAGGAACAAGCCGTGGAATAGGTGCAGAATTGGTTAAGCAATTCGCAGCCGAAGGTCATACGGTTATTTCACTTTCACGAAACAGTAATCCTGAATTAGAAAACCTGCCAAATGTTTATTTCCAATCGGTAGATTTAAGTAACGATGCTTCTGTAGCTGCATTTGCCGTAGCATTGAAAGATCAGTTTAAAAATATCGATATCTTAATTCACAACGCAGGAACAATTATTAACAAACCATTTGCCGAAATTTCGTCTGCCGATTTCGAATATGTTTATAAAGTAAATGTTTTTGGCGTTGCAGCTTTAACAAAGGCGGTTTTGCCTTTAATGACTAACGGCAGCCATGTAGTTACCATCAGCAGTATGGGCGGTATTCAAGGTAGCTCAAAATTTCCTGGTTTAGCGGCGTACAGTTCAAGTAAAGGAGCTGTGATTACGTTGAGCGAATTATTGGCAGAAGAATACAAAGAACAAGGTGTTGCTTTTAATGTTTTGGCGTTGGGTGCGGTACAAACCGAGATGCTTCAAGAGGCATTTCCCGGTTATCAGGCACCAATTTATCCAAACGAAATGGCGGTTTACATTAAAGATTTTGCCTTAAACGGAAATCGATTTTTTAATGGAAAGGTTTTAGAAGTTTCATCAAGCACGCCGTAATTGAAAAACGTTTTAGCTACATATTTACCCGAAAATTCGGTCGATGCAGTTTTTGAACTGATCAAAGCCTACCACATTCATTTTAAAATTGTAAATGGACGTTTAACTCGTCATGGCGATTATCGAAAAAATCCAGACGGATCGCACCAAATTACGGTAAATGCTACGCTGAATAAATACCGATTTTTAATAACAACCATACACGAAATTGCACATTTGGTAGCTTTTCAAAAATATGGTCGGTTTATAAAACCGCATGGATTAGAATGGAAACAAACCTTTCGATTATTGATGCTTCCTTTTATAAATCCGCAGGTTTTTCCTGCAGAAGTTGTTCCTTTTGTGGCAAATCATTTTAAAAATCCGTCGGCAAGCAGCGATACCGATGCTATTTTATCCATGCAATTAAAAAAATTCGATGCTCCAACAAATAAAGTTTTTGTCGATGAGCTGCCTTTGGGAACCATCTTCAAAATTGAAAACGGACGCGTGTTTAAGAAAGGTAAACTTCGCGTGAAATTATTTGAATGCACCGATATAAAAAATAACCAAGTATATTTGTTTAAACCTAATATGCAGGTAGAACTTTTGAATGCCTAACAATGAATAAAAACTATTATGCAGTAATAATGGCAGGCGGCGTGGGATCGCGTTTTTGGCCTGTTAGCACACCCGAATTTCCTAAACAGTTTCACGATATGTTGGGAACGGGCGAAACCTTGGTTCAAAAAACCTTTACACGTTTAAGTCAGCTTATTCCTAAAGAAAATATTTTAATTTTAACCAACGATAAATACAGCGATATTTTAAAAGAACAATTGCCCATGATTACTAATGAGCAAATTGTTTTAGAACCCGATATGCGCAACACGGCTCCGTGTATTTTGTATGCATCGATGAAAATTAAAAAACAAAATCCTGATGCGGTGATGATTGTGGCTCCGTCTGATCATTGGATTGAAGACGAAGTGCAGTTTGTATCGAATTTACAGCGTGCGTTTGACAGTTGTGAAACCGATAATGTGCTGATGACTTTAGGAATTATTCCTACTTTTCCAAATACAGGTTACGGATATATCGAATACAACAAATTAGATTCTCGTCAGATTAAAAAGGTAGTTCAGTTTCGTGAAAAACCAGATTATCAAACCGCAAAAACATTTATTCAGCGTAGAAATTTTCTTTGGAATTCTGGAATCTTCGTTTGGAATGTTCGATCTATTTTAGAAGCTTTTGAGAAATTTCAGCCCGAAATGTATCAATTGTTTCAAGCAGGATTTTCGACCTTCAATACATCAGAAGAAAAAGAGTTTATTGCAGAAAATTACAGCAAAGCCGAAAATATTTCCATTGACTATGCCGTGATGGAAAAAGCAGACAATGTGTTTATTTTACCCGCTACTTTTGATTGGAACGATTTAGGAACTTGGGGGTCTTTGTATGATAAACTGCCTAAAGATGAATGCGACAATGCCATGGTAAACGGAAATTTGTTTGTAGAAAATGCTACGAATAACATCATTCGAACAAATCCAAATAAAATGGTGGTTATTGGCGGTTTAGATGATTTTATTATTGTAGATAAAGACGATGTTTTGTTGATTTATCCTAAAAAGAAAGAACAAGAAATAAAGCAGATCGTTGCAAAAATGAATGCTAAAAAGTCGGAATAAATTCCGGCTTTTTTTTGTTTAGTAGTGGAAGTGAAAACATGTGCTTATAACATAAAAAATCTTGTAGAACAAATTCTACAAATTCTACATAAAAAGTACTACAAACGGATAGGTGAGCCTGTATTAATTTTGACTCGTTAATACAAATGATTAAGATAAGTATTGGGCAAATTTCTAAATCTTAATTCATAGATGTTTTAAAAAAAAAGTGTTAGGGAATTGAAAAAAGAATGATTATTGTTGTTAAGTTAAAGCGAGAAATTTTTTGATTTCTCGCTTTACTTTTAATCATAAGTCTTATTTTTAGGGTAATTTACTATTACTAACCGGTTGGGTAAAATTACTTCAAAACGTCACTTCGAGTGAAATTTCTGTAACGAAGTGGAAGGAATTTTGTATCGAGAAGTCTTTATATTATAAGATATAGACAGGCTTCGGTTCTCGACAAGCTCGAACTGACGAAAGTTTATAAATTCTATTTGTATAAAGTTTCGCATAATCCTTAAAAGAATAATCTTTATAAAACAAAATCGGAGAATAGTCAACCTATTCTCCGCTTTTATTTTTATATCTGTTAAGCAACTCGTTAAAAACGGTTTTTAAATAATTTTTGTTTTCGGGTGAAAATGGTATAGTAGCTTCGTTAATTAAATCGCGTAAGTGAAGCTGTTGAATTTTCTGTTGATCTTCTGCTAAAATAACAGCATCAGGGTAATTTTCATGCAACAACTTATCAAGTTCATACAATGCTTTGGTATGAATACGATTGTTGCTGTTGTATTCAAAAAGCAGGGTGCTGTAAAGGTAATCGTAATCTATAAATTCTTGCTGAATATTTTGCAGGTTTAACGGCACAATAGAATCATCAACATCAAACGACTGTCGGGTTGCCACATTAACGTTATCAATGTTGTTAATTTGGTTTTTGTGTTTGGTGTGTAAACTTTTTAAAGCATCGTGATACTGAAGCTTCGTCCATTCGTTGGTTTTTACTTTTTGGCGATATCCTTTAACCAATTCTTCAAACCCCAGTTTTATCAAATCTTTTTCGATACTGCTTTTAAAAAATGAAAACATATTTTTATCTTTTTTGATGATAAGTCTTAATTGTAATGTTGAATTCTGTCAGGTGCGGAGTCGAGACCTGTAATTCAAAAATACATTTCGACTTCGCTCGATGTGACAAACTTAACTTATTAAGAATTAATTGGTAATTACTGTTGTTTTAATCGAAAAAAAAAGCCCGATTATTTTTTATTTGTGTGAAATCGGCGAATCTCTTTTAATAATTCAGACGAGTAAACAAAATCTACAATATCCTCGTTATCGGTTTTCATAATTTCTTCGCTGTTTCCTTCCCAAACCAATTTACCGTCTTTTAAAAAGCAAATATGTTCGCCAATCTGTAAAACCGAGTTCATATCGTGGGTGTTAATCACGGTGGTAATATTGTATTCGTGGGTAATTTCCTGAATCAATTCATCAATTACGATAGATGTTTTAGGATCTAACCCAGAATTTGGTTCATCGCAAAACAAATATTTAGGATTGTTCACAATGGCACGTGCAATAGCAACACGCTTTTGCATACCACCCGATATTTCCGAAGGCATTTTTTTGTTGGCATCGATCAGTTTTACACGATCAATAACTTCCTGCACGCGGTCGCGTATTTCGGCATTACTTTTTTTGGTAAACATTTTTAACGGAAACCCTATGTTTTCTTCCACATTCATAGAATCAAACAGCGCACTTCCCTGAAAAACCATTCCCATTTCGGTACGCAACGTACGTTTTTCGTTCGGATCCAAGGTTGCAAAATCCCTTCCATCAAACAAAATTTGTCCGCTATCGGGAATATGAACACCCAGCAACGTTTTAAGCATTACGGTTTTTCCCGAGCCTGACTGACCAATAATCAGATTGGTTTTACCGGCTTCGTAGGTGGTGGTAATTCCCTTTAAAACCTCTTTATCATCAAAAGATTTCTTTAAGTCTTTTACTTCTATCATTAGGCTAATAACATTTGGGTTAGGATATAGTTACAGATGATAATGGAAATCGATGTCCACACAAACGATTTTGTTGATGCTTTACCAACTTCCAGCGCTCCGCCTTCCATGTAATATCCGTAGAACGATGGCACTGTGGCTAATATAAAACCAAAAACCGCGGTTTTTATAAAAGCATACACTATATGAAACGGAATAAAATCGTCTTGCAAACCTTTTACAAATTCTTCGGCAGCTAAATATCCGCCTAAAGATCCTGCAATGTATCCACCAAAAATACCAATAAACATACTTAATGCAATAACAAAAGGGTAGGTGATAGAGGCAATTAATTTAGGAAAAACCAAGTAGTTTAACGGATTGATACCCATAACTTCTAAAGCGTCGATCTGCTCTGTAACCCGCATGGTTCCGATACTCGATGTGATATACGAACCCATTCTACCTGCCATGATAATGGATACAAACGTAGGCGAAAACTCTAAAATGATAGACTGCCTTGCTGTAAAACCAATTAAATATTTAGGGATGATAGGATTGTTTAAGTTTAAGGCGGTTTGAATGGTAACAACCGCACCAATGAAAAACGATAAAAATGCTACAATTCCCAAGGAACCAATGATTAGTTCGTCGATTTCCTTAAAAATCAAATTTCTCATAATACGCCATTTTGTTGGTCTGCGAAAAATTTCGCCCAGCATAATGAAGTACTTTCCAATGTTAGCTAACATTTTAATCATAACACTATTTTAATCTGCTAATTTACCAAATA
>CAMLFV010000157.1 GCA_946479395.1 uncultured Flavobacterium sp.
GAGGGGTATTTGTAAACGGTTGGAAAGTAACCACTGCAGATATAGCAGCATCAAACGGAGTGATCCATTCTATTGAGCGTGTATTAATGCCACCTACACAAAACATTGTACAAATGGCGCAAGCAAACCCTAACTTAACTTATTTAGTGGCAGCTGTTTTACGTGCTAGTGAAGGTTCAACAAACGTTGCCAATGTACTTGCAACAACAAATAATCTTACTGTATTTGCACCAACTAATGAAGCATTTATTGACGCTGGTTTTCCTACCATCGCATCAATACAGAGTGCAGATCCAGCTACTTTAACTTCCATATTAACCTATCACGTGATTGCGGCTCGTGCGTTCTCATCTGATTTATCAAATGGTCAGTCACTAAATACAGTAAACGGCGGAACATTAATGGTAGCCTTAGGAAGTCAAGCAACTGTAAAAGGAAACAGCAATAGTACGCCTTCAACAATTACATCAGTAAATATGCTGGCAACAAATGGAGTAGTTCATTTAATTGACCGTGTTTTACTTCCGTAATAATAGTTAGATTTTATTTTATTGAGTATTAAAACCGTCTCGTAAGTTGAGACGGTTTTTTTTATAAATACTAGCAAGATAAATTGCTATTTACATCATTTTTTAGGACAATTTCTGCCACTCTTTAGTTTCATTAAAAATGTGGGTTAAAATATCTTCGTCTAAATCGGTAAAATCAATATTACGGCGACTCATAACAATTTTAGCGGTTTCAAAAGCTTTTACCGGCAAATATGCCTGCGTTCCTTGTGCACCGCCCCATGTAAAATTCGGAATGTAATTTCTTGGAAAACCTGCACCAAAAATATTTGCTGCTACACCAACAACCGTACCCGTATTAAACATGGTGTTAATGCCGCATTTACTGTGATCGCCCATCATTAAACCGCAAAACTGCAAACCGGTATTTTCAAAACGTTCGGTATCGTAGTTCCACAACTTAACCGATTCGTAATTATTTTTAAGGTTAGAATTGTTACTGTCTGCACCAATATTACACCATTCGCCCAAAACGGCATTTCCTAAAAATCCGTCGTGACCTTTGTTTGAATACGCAAAAAGAACCGAATTGTTAATTTCACCACCAACACGAGAATGCGGACCAACCGTTGTTGCTCCGTAAATTTTTGTTGCCAGTTTAACCTGCGCATGATCGCACAATGCAAAAGGCCCGCGAATAACAGACCCTTCCATAATTTCGGCATCTTTTCCAATATAAATAGGTCCGGTTGTGGCATTTAAAGTACAAAAATTTAAAACCGCACCTTCTTCAATAAAAATATTCTCAGCTCCTATAACATTTACGGATGAAGGAATTGGTTGTGATTTACGGTCTTGTGTAAGCAGCTCAAAATCATCGCGAATTGCCTGATCGTTCTTCTGGAAAATATCCCAGGTATGTTCTACCTGCAAACACTCTTCTTCAATTTCTAATAAATCATAATCATCAAAAACTACTTCTTCTTGTTCATCTGTGGTATAAAAAGCAATAATTTCATCGTTTTGAACAATTGCCTGATTTGGCTGTAAAAACTGAATCATTTCAACCAAAACTTCATTCGGACAAAACGATGCGTTAATCATTACGTTTTCTGCCATTTCAACCATCGGAAATTTATCAGACAAATATTCTTCGGTTACCGTAGTTGTTGTAGTTCCCAAATACTTTTCCCACTTTTCACGAATGGTTAAAATTCCAATACGGATATCGGCAACAGGTCGGGTAAATGTAAACGGCAATAGGTTGTTACGCACAGATCCGTCGTATAATATGTAGTTCATTTTTATGCTTTTTTAAAGGCTTAAAGTTACAAAGTTTTTATTAAGTTAAGGTAAATATAAACAAAAAGCCCTACTAAAAAGTAAGGCTTTGATATTTTGATGAATCCAAAAATTATTTTTTGAATTTAGCGTATTTGTTTTTGAATTTATCGATACGACCTGCTGTATCAATTAATTTAGATTTACCTGTGTAGAATGGGTGCGATGTACGCGAAATCTCCATTTTATAAACTGGGTACTCTACTCCATCAACTTCAATTGTTTCTTTTGTATCAACTGTTGATTTTGTGATGAATACGTCATCGTTAGACATATCTTTAAACGCTACTAATCTGTAATTTTCTGGGTGAAGACCTTGTTTCATTGTAAATCTTGTTTTAAATTAATTGGCTGTTTCTTGTTCTGATGCTTTTATCTTTCAAAAAGGTATAAACAAAACAACAGCTTTTTATGTAATTGTTTATTTTTCAGAATGCAAATTTAATAACATATTTTTAATCTGCAAGCATAACTTTATACTTTTTTTTATCATGAAACAACAAAATTTTCTACCGCCTATTTTTGTATATTTGTAAGATTTTATAAAATTCATAAAACCATGAATACTATCAGTAAAACAACAGGTTTAACATTTGGCTATATTTTAATGGCTTACTACGCATTGGTTAACCTAATTGTTTTCTTTGCAGATTATACGTTATTCGTAAAATCGTACCTAACCATTGTAAATATGGTTGTTGTTTTAATTTTAGGGATTTGCTGTGTTTGGATCACCAAAAGACGCTTAAACAACCTTATAACTTTTAAAGAAGGTTTTACTGCCTTTTTTATAATGATTGTTTTAGGTTTCCTTGCAAACTACATTATACAGTATATATTGTTCAACTTTGTAAACCCCGAAGCAAAGATAGTTAACAATGAGCTGATGATTGAAATGACGCAGAAAATTGGTAAAGATTTAAATTTATCTGAAGCTGAAATTAACGATAAAATTAAGGAAGTAAACAATGGTGCAGATGATAATTTCTCACCAAAAGTATTATTTTTCAGTTACGCGCAAACCATTTTAGGTTCATCAATTGCAGGTTTGTTAATTGCATTGACCTTTAAAAACAGATCAGAACTTTCAACACCAAGAAACAACCAATAATGAACCTAACGATTTTAATTCCTTTATTGAACGAAGCCGAATCGCTGCCCGAATTGTACCGTTGGATTACAAAAGTAATGCAGCAGCACAACTATTCGTACGAAGTTGTTTTTATTGATGACGGAAGCACCGATGAATCTTGGGATATTATTGATGATCTTTCTAAAAACGATTCCAATGTAAAAGGAATTCGTTTTCAGAAAAATTTTGGAAAATCGCAGGCATTACACGCCGGTTTTGCTATAGCAAATGGCGATGTTGTTATTACCATGGATGCCGATCTGCAGGACAGTCCCGATGAAATTCCCGATTTATACAACATGATCGTTAATCAAAAATTTGATTTGGTTTCGGGTTGGAAAAAGAAACGTTATGATTCCATCGTATCCAAAAACCTTCCGTCAAAATTATTCAATTGGGCAGCACGTAAAACATCGGGCGTTCAACTAAACGATTTTAACTGTGGTTTAAAGGCTTACAGCAATAAAGTAGTAAAAAATATCGATGTTTATGGCGAAATGCATCGTTACATTCCCGTGTTGGCAAAAAATGCAGGTTTCAATAAAATCGGTGAAAAAGTAGTACAGCATCAGGCTCGTAAATACGGAGTTTCAAAATTTGGAATGAGTCGGTTTGTAAATGGCTTTTTAGATTTAATCACCATTTGGTTTTTATCAAAATTCGGTAAAAGACCTATGCATTTGTTTGGCGCGTTAGGCGTTATCATGTTCATTGTAGGTTTTTGCAGTGCGGCATTTATCGGCGTTTACAAACTGTACAAACTTTCAATGCACGAACCCGCAATTTTAATAGCTAACAATCCGTGGTTTTATATATCGCTTACCGCAATGATATTGGGCACACAATTGTTTTTGGCAGGTTTCTTGGGCGAAATTATCCTAAGAACAAAAAACAACGAACCGCGTTACAAAATTTCCACAAAAAGCAACTTAACTTAATATAAAACATAGACCTCAACTGGTTTTTGAAACCTGTGAAGTCAGAAAAAAAAATAAAAAATGGAAATCCCAAAAAACATATTAGAACAAAGCAATAAATGGATTCAAGATCCTTTTGATGTTGAAACACAAAACTTGGTTAAAGAATTGCTGACTTCTTCTCCAAAAGAATTAGAAGACGCTTTTTACCGCAATTTAGAATTCGGAACCGGCGGAATGCGCGGAATTATGGGCGTTGGTACCAACCGAATCAACAAATACACTTTAGGTAAAAACACGCAAGGATTATCGCAATATTTAAAGCAGAGTTTTCCAAACGAACAAATTAAGGTAGCAATTGCTTACGATTGCCGCCACAACAGTAAATCGTTGGCAAAAGTGGTTGCCGATGTTTTTTCTGCAAACGGAGTTAAAGTGTTTTTGTTTGAAGATTTACGTCCAACCCCGGAATTATCTTTTGCGGTTAAATATTTAAATTGTCATGCTGGAATTGTTTTAACAGCATCGCACAATCCACCGGAATACAACGGTTACAAAGTTTATTGGCAAGATGGCGGACAGTTGGTTCCACCGCAAGACAAGGAAATTATTCAAGTAATTGACAATTTAGACTATTCGGATATTTTGTTCGATTCAAATCCGGAATTAATTGAATACATCGGTACAGAAATCGATGAAGCTTTTACACAATCATCAATTGAAAATGCTACGTTTAATTTGCCTGAAGGTGCACGCGAAAACTTAAAAATCGTTTACACATCTCTGCACGGAACATCGATCAAAGCCATTCCGAATGTTTTGGAAAAAGCTGGTTACACCAATGTGAATATTGTGGCAGAACAGGCAGATCCCAACGGAGATTTCCCTACGGTTAAATCGCCAAACCCAGAAGAACCTGAAGCGTTGAAAATGGCAATTGATCTGGCAAACGAAACAAATGCCGATATTGTTATTGGAACTGATCCGGATTCTGACCGATTAGGGATTGCCGTTCGCGATAATGAAGGGAAAATGATTTTGTTAAACGGAAATCAGGCAATGGTTGTTATGACTGCCTTTTTGTTGGAACAATGGAAACGCGATGGAAAATTAGAAGGTAAAAAACATTTTATAGGATCAACCATTGTATCAACTCCAATGATTTTGGCACTTGCCGAAGCTTATGAAGTTGATTGTAAAGTTGGTTTAACCGGTTTTAAATGGATTGCTAAATTCATTAAAGATTTCCCTGAACAAAAATTTATCGGCGGTGGCGAAGAAAGTTTTGGTTATATGGTGGGCGATGCTGTTCGCGATAAAGACGCGGTTGCATCAACCTTGTTAATCTGCGAAATTGCTGCTATTGCAAAAGCATCGGGTTCATCGGTTTACAAAGAACTGCAAAACCTGTATGCCGATTTTGGTTATTACAAGGAACATTTAATTTCGTTGACCAAAAAAGGAAAAGACGGAGCCGAAGAAATTGCAAAAATGATGACCGAATTACGCAATAATCCTTTAAAAGAAATTGCGGGTGAGCGTGTTGTTTTTGTGGAAGATTATCAAAGTTCGATAGCTACTAATTTATTTTCGAATGAAACCGAACCTTTGTTCTTGCCAAAATCAAACGTGTTGATTTATTATTTAGAAGACGGGTCTAAAATTTGTGCACGACCAAGTGGAACCGAGCCTAAAATCAAGTTTTATTTCAGCACCAACACACCTATTGAAAATGTTGAAGAAATAAAAGATGCCGACGAATATCTATCAGATAAAATTCAACGCATTATTAACGATATGAATTTAAATTAATGGACGATAATTTAAAAAAGATTCTTCCGTACGCTTTATTCTACAGAAAAAACATTGTTTGGAATGTAGTTTTTAACGTATTGTATGCCGTTTTTTCAACATTAGGTTTTGTAATGATTATACCTGTGATGAATGTGTTGTTCGGCGAAGAAGAAAAAGTTACACAGCTGCCAAAATACGAAGGTATCTGGAAGTTAAAAGATTATTTAAGTGATACACTTTATTACTATATTAATCATCTTACCGAAGTAAAAGGTGCAGAATATGCTTTGTATCTTATTATTGGTATCATCATTTTTATCTTTTTATTAAAAAATCTTTTTGGCTTTTTAGGTTTACAACACTTAATGAAGTTAAAAACTGGAGTTTTACGTGATTTTAGAGATAAAATGTATGATAAAATCGTTGATCTACCGGTTTCTTATTATTCAGAAAAACGAAAAGGCGATGTTATGGCTCGTATGTTGGGCGATGTAAACGAAGTTCAAAATTCGTTTTTTGCTATTTTAGAATTAATTGTAAAAGAACCACTTACAATCATATTAACACTTATAGCAATGTTTTCAATTAGTTGGGAGCTTACTT
>CAMLFV010000158.1 GCA_946479395.1 uncultured Flavobacterium sp.
GTTTATAATTGATAAAAAAGAAAAAGTCGGAAGAAATATCTTCCGACCATGACTACTTACACAGTACGATTTTATTTTTTAACGATGGCAGGATTCAAACCTGCAACTTTTGTGTAATAATATTACTCTCTTTCCCCATTCAAATTTGTCAACAGCACATCGGTCATATAATCTACAAAAGGTCTTGATTTTTTGAAAACGTTTACGGCTTCTTTATAAAAATCAGGACTTAAAACTTCTTTGTCTGTGAATTTATGAATCAGTAAGAATTGTTTTTTCTTTAATAAAGCAATTCGTTCGTGGGTTTTATCGAAACCCTTTGGAGCCGTTTTAACTTCATCACCTTGTAAAGATCCGAAAGTAGCTTTAATATCTTTGGAATTCAATATGGTTTCTAATTCATCGTCTAACTCAATTTCTTTTCGAATTCGCAATAAATCTTCTTTATTCGGATCGAAAAAACCTATACCAATAAAAGAATTTCCCGGTTCTATATGAAGGTAATATCCACCACGAAATTCGGGTTGTAATCTGCCCATATACATAGAAAAGTGATTTTTATACGGAGTTTTATCAGCAGAGAATCGAACATCACGATAAATTCTATAAATCTTTAAAGGTTCTAAATGATCTACTGGTTTTAGTTCGTTATACACATCATTAAACAAACTGCTTGCGGTTTCCTTAGCATCTTCAAAACTCTTTTTATTTTCAACAAACCATTCTCGGTTGTTATTTTTCTGCAATTTATTTATAAAATCTAAAACGTTCTGCATTACTTTTTTATTTAAAGATAGTACTAATTATTATCCTTTAAAACGTTTGAAACATATTTACCAATATTTTCGGCAATTTTGGCTGTCGGTAAATCATCGGTTCCTCCATTAAAAGGATCTTCAATTTCTTCGGCAATTAATTCAATACTCAACAAAACATAGAAAATAATCATTACCAAAGGCACAATAAAATAACCCGTTGTAAACACATACCCAATTGGCAAAGTAAGTACATAAACGAAAATAAATTTCTTTATAAAAACGGCATAAGCTATTGGAATTGGCGTATTTTTAATTCGTTCGCAAGCACCGGCAACATCTAACAATCCGTTTAAATTTTCATCTAAAATCATTTTATCTTGCGGTGTTATTACGTTTTCGCGTTCTAATTTTTGTAAGGCAACATACATTTTACCGACAATTTTTGTTGGTGGATGTTGTGCTTTTAAAGATTCTTCGTATTCCGGATGTTCTTCTTCATCGAGCATATATTTGGTTGATTCGCTTGTAAGATGCGTATGCAAAACTTTTGCAAACAACTTAATTTTGTTGGTAAAATAAATGCGTGAAACCTTATCATCTTCCGGCAAAAGCGCATTTAATTTAACCGATAAATTTCTGGAATCGTTTACCAATTTACCCCACATTTTACGACCTTCCCACCAACGGTCATAAGCGGTATTTGTTCTAAAAACCAATAATAGTGACAATACAAAACCAATTACGGTATGCAATATCGAAGTGTTTTTTAAGGCAGAATTTTGTGAAAGATCAAAATAATCGAGCTCTAAATAAGCTACCAGCCAAGACAGCAATCCCATTAAAATAATTGCGGGCCATAATTTACGAACGGTATCCGATTTATGAATCTTAAAAATAAATCCCAACCAGTCTTTTGCGTTATATACTTGCATATTTTATCGTTTACCTAATTCTATAACTTCTAAATTTTCAATCTTATCTTTATCAATTTCAAACCGAAGCATTGTCCGTACTTGATGAAATCCGTAAATACCTGCTGCACCAGGATTTAAATCTAAACAATTAAACTGTTTATCGAACTGCACTTTTAATATATGCGAATGTCCGCAAATAAATATATCGGGTTTGTGCAATGCAAATCCTTCTTTAATTCTTGCAGGATATTTACCGGGATACCCACCAATATGCGTAATCCAAACCTTTTTATTTTCACACATAAAAACAGCATCTAAAGGAAATTCTTTTCGTGCTTCTGCATTATCAATATTTCCGTAAACAGCTTGTAGCGGTTTTATTTTTTTTAGGGCATCGGTCACTTTCAAATCGCCAATATCGCCCGCATGCCAAACTTCATCTGCTTGTTCTGCATAATGCAAAATTCGATCGTCGATGTAACTGTGAGTGTCAGACAATAACAAAATTTTCTTCATTATTTTTGCTTGGTAGTGTAAAATAAAATCATTTCTTCGATTGCATTGCTACAAACCGGACAAAAATCTTCGGTGTTGTTGATTTTCATTCTGCAGGTTGATGTCGGAATGTACAATCCGTTGCCTTTTAATCCTTCAAAAGCGCCAATTTCGATTTCTTTCTGCATGGATGCATCTGTTGGAACAGGCGTTTCGGCTTTCAGCAAATTCTTCCATTTAGATCCAAAATCAACCAGCGAAGTAATATTTTTCTCCCAAGGTTCAATACTTAACGTTGCCTTATTTTCAAAAACATCTTCCGCATAAAAATATTCATCTGCCAAACCTGCAAAACTGTGTCCGAATTCATGAACAACAACCGGCGCAAATTCTTTGTTTTTTGTTGTGGTTAAACTGTACGTATTTAAAATACCGCCCCCACCGTAAAAATCGGTATTTGCCAAGATGATAATGTGCTGATACGGAATGTTTTCTAATTGATTATGAAGCAGTTTAGTATGCAATGTTGTTAAGTATCGGTTGGAATAAAACGTATCGAAATTAGATTGAACAGCCGTATTTAACCAGATATTTTTAGACGGAATACTAATTCCCGACTGTTTTGAAATCGTTTTAACTGCAACTATTTCAAAATAATCCTGATATTTTTTAAAAACCTTATGTTTAAACAGATTTTCAACGGTTTTATGCGCATATTCCATAAAAAGATCTAATTCGCTTTCAGCATATCCTTCGGCAACCAACGCAATTTTTATCGGGTTTTTCACTTTAGAATGATGAACAATTTCGTACGGATTCTGAACATCTGTAGCTTTCCGAATTAAAATATCTTTTGGATCGATAAATTGTTGCAATAGAATTCTTTCTTCTCTATCAGATGTAAAAAACGAAATATCAACACGGATTGGTTCTTTCGGAAAAGGAATCAAAAAAGAATTCTCAAAACTCTTAAACTGATTTTTAGCATCTTCCAACGTTAACCATTCTTGAAATAGACTTCCAAAAGGTAAAACGTAAATAAGCTTGTCATTTGCAGTGCTGTAAACTTTAATTTGTCCGTTACCTTGAATAGGAGTAACCGATAGATTTTCAACACGTCCGTGCCATTTACTTAACTGAATCATTTCACTTAAATAAATATTCTGTTGGTTGGCGTTTCCTGCAAAAATATAATCTAACCGCAAGGTTTTATCTGTAAAATAATCATTGAAGTTTTGGGCGCTTGCAATAAAGCTTATCAATAAAAAAAAGAATAGTAAACGTGTTTTCATGAAATATTGTTTCTACAAAAATATTAGTTTTTTGTTAATGAAATGATCTAAACTTAAATAGATAATAATCTAAATAAACCATATAGACACATATATATTTCAAACTATATTTAATTTGAGTTTTAAATAGATTTTATCTACGATAAAACATAGCTCAACTATGCACTTTAGTAATCTATGAAATCTTTATAAAATATTGATAACATGAACCTAAGTGGTTTTAAAAAGTTTACATGAGTTTAATACACGCATTCCGCTAAATTAAAGTATATTTGTACGTTTAAATTTTTAATAATTGAGGTACTTTATTCAGTTTGCATACAACGGCACAAATTACCATGGTTGGCAGCTTCAACCCCAAGCAATTAGCGTACAAGAAGTTTTAACCAAAGCTGTAAATGTATTGTTTAGAGATGATTTTGAACTGGTTGCTGCAGGCAGAACCGATGCTGGTGTACATGCCAAATTAATGTATGCACATTTTGATACCGATGTGGTTTTTGAGAAGCAGTTAATGGTTCAAAAATTAAATTCGTTTTTACCTGAAGATATTACCGTTTTTAATTTTTTTGAAGTTGCTAATGATGCACATGCTCGTTTTGATGCTGTTTCAAGATCGTACGAATATCATATCAACACGTTTAAAAACAGTTTTTTAAAGAACTTAAGTTATTATCAGTTTAAAAATTTAGACATTGATAAAATGAACGAGGCAGCCAAAATTTTGTTGCAATACGAAGATTTTGAATGTTTCAGTAAAACACATACCGATGTTTTTACCTTTAACTGCAACATAACCACAGCTTATTGGAAAAAAAATGGTTCGCAATTGATTTTTCATATTTCGGCAAATCGTTTTTTACGCAATATGGTTCGTGCAATTGTTGGCACCATGCTGAATGTTGGTTTAGGAAAAATTTCGATAAGCGATGTTCATGAAATCATAAAAAGCAAAAATCGCGGTAAGGCAGGTTTTTCTGTTCCGGCACACGGTTTATATTTAACACAAGTAGTATATCCATACATAAATGAAACAAAATAAAACTTCTACATTAAAAAAAGTAATGCATTACGCACAACCCTACAAAGACAAAATGTTTTGGGTGGTGCTTACCGTAATTACGCTTGCTGTTTTTGGAGCAATTCGCCCTTACATGGTTAAAAATGTAGTTGATGTTTATATTGCAAAAGCCGATTTAAACGGATTGAGTATTTACGTGGCCTTAATGGCTTTGGTACTTATTTTAGAAGTTTCATCGCAGTTTTTCTTTACCTATATTGCAAGTTGGCTGGGACAAAACATTATTAAAGATATTCGTACAAACCTGTTTGATAAAATGCTAAAATTCCGTTTGAGTTATTTTGATAACGAGCCTGTTGGTAAGTTAATTACCCGAAATGTATCTGATATCGAAAACATTGCCAGTATTTTTAGTCAGGGATTATTTATGATTGTAGGCGATGTTCTAAAAATGGTGGTTGTTTTAGGAATTATGACGTGGATGAACTGGAAACTAACCATTATTGTATTGGTTGCCATGCCGGTTTTACTGTATGCTACACGCGTTTTTCAAAAACACATGAAAGTTGCTTTTGAGGAAGTTCGTTTGCAGGTTGCCAATTTAAATACGTTTATTCAGGAACGTTTAACGGGAATGAAAATCGTTCAATTGTTTAACCGTGAACAGATCGAATACGAAAACTTCAAAAAAATCAACCAGAAACATAACGATGCCTGGCAGAAAAACATTCTGTACAACTCCATCTTCTTCCCTATTGCCGATATTGTTTCGGCGGTTACATTGGGTTGCGTAATTATTTATGGTGGATTCACGATTGTTCAAGGCGATAATTTAACTACAACCGGAGATTTGTTTGGATACACCATGATGATTTCGATGTTGTTTAACCCGTTGCGACAAATTGCTGATAAATTTAATGTGATGCAGATGGGAATTGTTGCTGCAGACCGAGTTTTTGAAATTTTAGATCGTGATGATTTAATTCAGGAGGAAGGAAAAATCACGGCTCCTGATTTTAAAGGTGCGATTGATTTTAAGAATGTCGATTTTAGTTACAGCAACGGCAAAAAAGTAATCAACAACATTAATCTCAACATTAAGGCAGGACAAACAGTTGCATTTGTTGGAGCTTCGGGTGCAGGAAAATCAACCATTGCCAATCTTTTAAGTCGATTTTACGATATTGAATCTGGCGAAATTTTGATTGATGGAATGAACATCAACGATTTCACTTTAAATAGTTTGCGCGATCAAATTGCGGTGGTGTTGCAAGATGTTTTCTTGTTTTCGGATTCTATTTTAAACAACATTATTTTAGATAATTCCAAAATCACAAAAGAACAGGTAATTGCTGCGGCAAAAGAAATCGGCATTAACGATTTTATAGAAAAACTTCCGGGCGGATACGATTACAACGTAAAAGAACGCGGAGTAATGCTTTCATCAGGTCAACGCCAATTAATTGCCTTTTTACGTGCATACATGAGCAATCCGAGTATCTTGATTTTAGACGAAGCTACTTCATCTATCGATACTTATTCAGAAGAATTATTGCAGAAAGCGGTTGAAATCATTACAAAAGACCGTACATCAATCATTATTGCACACCGTTTGGCAACCATTGTAAATGCCGATTTAATTGTGGTTATGGATCAAGGTAGAATTGTTGAAACTGGAAACCACGCTCAATTGTTAACCAAAGAAAACGGTGCATACAAAAATCTGTACGAATCGCAGTACGCAAGTGTATCAGCCAATTGATTTTAGGT
>CAMLFV010000159.1 GCA_946479395.1 uncultured Flavobacterium sp.
TATTGACAAACCCGGAATTACGCAATTTGTTCGATATTAAAATTTTTGTTCATGCCGATTCAGACGAACGATTAATCAGAAGGTTAAAACGTGATATTGTAGAAAGAGGTCGCGATATGGACGAGGTTTTACACCGATATCAAACCACATTGAAACCAATGCACGAGCAGTTTATCGAACCATCAAAAGCATACGCAGACATTATTATTCCTAACGATAAATACAACACCGTAGCTATTGATATTGTTCGAACGGTTATCAATAAAAAAATTAACGATTAAGAATGAAACAAAAAATCGCCGCCCTATTAATTAAATATCCGTTTTTAAAATGGGTTACCAACAGGTTTATTTTAGCAACCCTGTTTTTTGTTGTTTGGCTTTTGTTTTTTGATACCTATGCTTTTTACGACCACCGAACTATCGACAAGGAAATAAACAAGCTGGAAGAAAACCGAGATTACTATCAAACCGAAATTAACAGCGACGATAAAAATATTAAAAAACTATACCGAAAGGAAGAAGTTGAACGATACGCCCGAGAGAAATATTACATGAAGCGCGAAAATGAAGACATTTATATTATTGACAGCGACAAAGAATACACAACAGAAGAAACTAACTAACAAATCAATACAGCAATATGTTATTTAACGATTTTGAAAAAGTAACATCAAAACAATGGAAAAATCAAATTCAGTACGAATTAAAAGGTGCCGATTATAACGATACATTGGTTTGGGAAAGTTTAGAAGGCATTAAAGTTAAACCTTTCTATCATAACGACGAAGACACTGTAACCACAGGCGTTTCTACACAAAACTCTAATTTTTCTATTGTTCAGGAAATTTATGTTTTCGATACAGAAAAATCAATCACAAAAGCAAACGAAGTTTTAAAACGCGGTGCAGAAAGCATTCGTTTCATCATTCCTTCAAAAGAAATAAATGTAGTAAACATCATTAATCAACTACAGCAGCAGCCAAAAGCGGCTTATTTGCAGTTATTGTTTTTAGATACCGATGTTGTGGAACAGATTAATACCGAAGCTGCCAAATTACAGTTTGAAGTTTTTGTTTTGATCGATCCGATTCATCAGTTAACTTTCGATGGAAATTTTTATAAAGACGGAACTTCGGATTTTGAAGCGTTGAATAAAATCAACCAAAAAGCCAATAACATCAACTGGTTAACCGTAAAAGCAACTACGTATCAAAACGCTGGTGCTAATATGTTGCAGCAAATTGCCTACACTTTGGCGCATACCAACGAATATTTAAACCGAATTGAAAATTTCGATAAAAACATCACCGTGGAAGTAGCTGTTGGTGGAAATTATTTCTTCGAAATTGCAAAATTACGTGCACTCCGTTTGGCTTTAACCGCTTTAGCGGAAGCTTATTCAGAAAACATCACGTTCCATATTATAGCAAAACCTACACGTAGAAACAAAACCATTTACGATTACAACGTAAACATGTTGCGTACCACTACAGAATGTATGAGTGCTGTGTTAGGTGGAGCTGATGCGGTTGAAAATTTAGCATACGATGCATTATTCCATAAAACAAACGAATTTGGCGACCGTATTTCAAGAAATCAATTGTTGATTTTAAAGGAAGAAAGTTATTTTGATAAATTAAACAATCCGGCAGACGGAGCTTATTACATAGAAAGTTTAACACAGCAGTTAGCCGAAAAAGGTTTGGAACTTTTTAAGGATATCGAAAAAAATGGCGGATTAATTTCACAGTTGATCGAAGGAACTATTCAGCGAAAAATCAATGAAGCTGCTACAAAAGAACAAGAATTATTCAATTCGGGAAAAGAAGTTTTATTGGGAACAAACAAATATCCAAATCCGCAAGATAAAATGGCGCACGATTTAGAGTTGTATCCTTTCGTAAAACAAAATCCTCGTAAAACATTAATTACTCCGATCATTGAAAAACGTTTGGCAGAAGCTTTAGAGCAAGAACGTTTAGCTAAAGAATAATTTTTGTAACTTGTAGAAAAAGAGAATCATGGAAGCAATCAGAGAAATAGTAAAAGTAAAAAACCGTCAGGTAATTATTAATTTACCCGATGATTTTAATGCCGATGAAGTTGAAGTGATCGTATTAAAAACAATTGACAGTGATCTTTCTGAAGAGCAAAAAATCATTTTAGAAAACCGACTAAACGAACCAGAAACGGAATATATTACATCACAAGAATCATTAGATCTTTTGAAAAAAAAATATGGTTTTTAAGGTAATTGTTTCAAAAAGAGCTCAACAAGAAATTGAAAATGCAATAGCATATTACAGTGAAATTAATAAGTCTTTAGCTCAAAGGTTTTATAATGCTGTAGAGGTTAATTATAAAAAATTGGAAACAAATCCTTATTTTCAAAATAGATATAAAGAATTTAGAGCAATACCTTTAAAGAAATTTCCATTTCTTATTTTCTATCATGTTGATGAGGATAAACATATAATAAAAATACTTTCTTGCTTTCACACCTCAAGAAGTATCAAGAAATATCCAGAATAGTAAATATTCAGAAATTAAAATTATTAATGAATTTGAAGATTATTTAAAAAATTCATGAGAAAAAACATACAAAATATACAATTACCACATCAAAAGAAAACCGTAACAGATAATCTAAATTCTTTTGAAACAGCCGAAGGTATTCAAGTAAAGCAAACCTATACGTTAGCCGATGTTGAAGAACTGGAACACATTGGTTTTGGTGCCGGTTTCGCGCCTAATTTACGCGGACCTTATGCAACAATGTACGTTCGTCGCCCGTGGACTATCCGTCAATATGCAGGTTTTTCTACTGCAGAAGAAAGTAATGCTTTTTACAGAAGAAATTTAGCAGCGGGGCAAAAAGGACTTTCGGTTGCTTTTGATTTGGCAACACACCGCGGCTATGATTCTGATCACGAACGTGTGGTGGGCGATGTTGGTAAAGCCGGCGTAGCGATTGATTCGGTTGAAGACATGAAAATTTTGTTCGATCAGATTCCTTTAGATGAAATGTCGGTTTCTATGACTATGAACGGTGCCGTTTTACCTATTTTGGCATTTTATATTGTAGCTGCAAAAGAACAAGGTGTCGATGAAAAACTACTTTCGGGCACCATTCAAAACGATATTTTAAAAGAGTTCATGGTGCGTAACACGTACATTTATCCACCTACTCCATCCATGAAAATTATTGCTGATATTTTTGATTATACCAGTAAAAACATGCCTAAATTCAACTCAATTTCCATATCGGGTTATCACATGCAAGAAGCTGGTGCTACCGCTGATATTGAATTGGCTTATACCCTAGCCGATGGTTTAGAATACATTCGCACGGGATTGGCTGCCGGAATGAAAGTTGATGAATTTGCTCCTCGCCTATCTTTTTTCTGGGCAATTGGTATGAATCATTTTATGGAGATTGCTAAAATGCGCGCCGGTAGAATGATTTGGGCTAAACTAATTAAGCAATTTAATACCGATTCTGAAAAATCATTGGCATTGCGTACACACTGTCAAACTTCAGGTTGGAGTTTAACAGAGCAAGATCCTTTCAACAACGTGGCGCGTACGGCGATTGAAGCGGCAGCTGCAGCATTTGGTGGAACACAATCGTTACATACGAACGCATTGGACGAAGCCATTGCTTTACCAACAGATTTTTCGGCACGTATTGCTCGTAATACGCAAATTTTCTTACAAGAAGAAACGAAAATTACAAAAACCGTTGATCCTTGGGCGGGAAGCTATTACGTAGAAAGTTTAACAGCCGAGATTGCTGAGAAAGCTTGGAAATTGATCGAAGAGGTAGAATCTTACGGTGGTATGACCAAAGCGATTGAAGCAGGAATTCCAAAAATGCGTATCGAAGAAGCTGCGGCTCGTAAACAGGCTCGTATTGATTCTGGTCAGGATATTATTGTGGGTGTGAACAAATATCGATTGGAAAAAGAAGATCCGTTACAGATTTTAGAAGTTGATAATCAAGTGGTTCGCCAACAGCAAATCGAACGATTAAATAAAATTAAAGCTACTCGCGATAACGATAAAGTAAAACAAAGCTTGGCAGCATTAACCAATGCAGCTAAAACAGGCGAAGGCAATTTACTGGCACTGGCTGTTACAGCAGCTGAAAACCGAGTTACATTAGGAGAAATTTCTGATGCATTGGAAGAAGTTTACGGCAGATACAAAGCACAAATTAAAACCATTAGTGGCGTGTATAACAAAGAAATTAAAACCGATGAAAATTTTACAAAAGCAAAGCAACTTGCCGACGATTTTGCAAAAAAAGAAGGACGCCGTCCACGTATTATGATTGCTAAAATGGGACAAGATGGGCACGATCGTGGAGCAAAAGTAGTTGCTACAGGTTATGCCGATGTTGGATTTGATGTGGATATGGGTCCGTTGTTCCAAACACCTGCCGAAGCTGCCAAACAAGCAGTTGAAAACGATGTGCATATTTTAGGTGTATCTTCATTGGCCGCCGGTCATAAAACATTGGTTCCACAAGTTATTGAAGAATTAAAGAAATACGGTCGTGAAGATATTATGGTAATTGTAGGCGGAGTTATCCCAGCACAAGATTATCAGTATTTGTTCGATTCAGGCGCAGTAGCCGTTTTTGGTCCTGGAACCAGAATTGCCGACGCTGCCATTACTATTTTAAATGTGCTGTTAGATACAGAATAAAACAAATATTTAATAACTAATACTTATTTAAGTGTACTATAACTAAGTCGGCATTAAACGGTGGCTGAACGAAGTCGAAGTCACATTAAACAAAAACTCCAACCTAAAGGTTGGAGTTTTTGTTATAAAATACTTCCTATAAAATTATCGTTTTCCATGGTTCGCCAAACCTCAACATTACTTATGTATTTGTCTTTATAAGGTAGGCTGCGGCAGTTTAACTGTATTTTAGAAACCTTGTTTATATCTACCAAAAAGTGGTTATCTTCCCAGAAATAGCAAAACAACGGCGGCTGGTTTCTGTAAATCGATGTAAACTTACCAAACACTTTTACGCGTTTTTTAACTTCTTGTTTGTTTAATACTTCAAACCCCGATTTTTCAAAATACGTACGAATCACTATCAACGGATTTTCGTTTTGATTACTTACTTTTTTGTACGACTGTAAGTAAAAATCGGTCATTAATTTTTCGTTTATAAACTTGCTTGCAATATCAAATTCAAACACAAACAACTGCTCTTTATTGTTTAAATCGCGTTTGTCAAAATCTTTTGCCAGCAATAAAATTTCGTTCACACCATTATAAAAATTGTACGAAACCAATAATTCATAATAGTTAATTTTTTTGCCTTCTTTATAGTAAAACCTAGGAAAAACCTGGTTAATTGTACCTGTTATTGTCATTAAATAATGTTCTAATCTATTTTAGAATAATTGTCAAAGATAGCGATTCTTACCTTTGTTTTGTTAAACTTACTCAACTTTTATGGTTTTGCCAGCGGTGTGTGCGGTGTGTGCTGGCGCATACATACTTTGAATGGTTGAAATACCGCTGGTAAAACTACCTTGGTTGTTCAATCGTACTTCATAATCAATTACATAACTACCTTTTGATAGATAATCGATAAAAAAGTTTGTTGCAGCATCGCGTGTTGATTGGTAATAACGCAAATTGTTTTCGTATTTATAGCCCGAAAGTACATCAACAGGTTCAAAAGTGGCAGCACGCATGTCTTTAATATGAATGAATTCCATATCTTTTTCGGCAGAAATTTCTAATCGAATAATTACTTTTTGTCCTAATTTAAGTTCGGTTTTATTTGAAATTTCCTCCAGCATTTTGTCGGAATTTTCAATATAAAATTTTCTTGAGATTTTCAAGATTCCGTTATTCGCATCTTTCACAGCATTAAAATCTTCGAAATATTGCCAGTAAATTCCGCCAAAAACAGGTTTTTCACTTTTGTTTTTTACTGATACTTTACCAAAATCATTCGTAATTTCATTTGCTTTCCATTGATACGTTTGATAGCCCAAAACATCATCGGATTGATTTTCTGCGGTTTCATTAGTTTTTATAGTTCCATTTCCTACTGAAACAACCGCTTTGTCGGATTTTGCAATTTCGGTTGAATTTGATAACAACAGCGCATAAATTGCCGATGTTGTTGCTTTTGTGGTACCCCAGTCTTTATTTAATTTTTGGCTTAACAACCACGCATTTAATTTTT